>JBKECW010000114.1:0-33991 GCA_047975005.1 Bacteroidales bacterium
ATTTATGTGCACGGAAGGCTCTGTACATGAAATTATGCTTTGTGTTGCATGCCACTATAAATTAAAATACCTTTTTTTTTGCAAATTTGGCATCTGAACTTTCCTCTGCATTTGTTGTGCTCTCAGCAAAGTAATGTGATTAATTTAGAACTGAATGATACTAAGTGCATGTATGTCTTGACTAAGTATAAGCTTTCCCAATAAAAAAAAGCTTGCTTTGCACCACTTCCATTATTCAAAGAATCTTTTGCACTTTCAAAATATTCCATTATAGAGTTTGCAAGATATATAACTGACGTATAGTGTCTATGTCCGTTATAATAAGCGCCGTCTTCTCTTTGTTTTTTTATCAAGAAATCAACCAATCCCGCAGCATTTTCCATATCTTTAATATCGCCTGTCACTTGATATCTGTCGGTAAGGACTCCAATCATTGTTGCCGCATCTTGGATACGAAATTTACCATCTCGCATTTCCTTTACCGTTGGGTCGTACAGCACGCTGAATATTTCATTGTAAATCTCTTCGCACTTGTCATCAACTTCCTTATTTGGAAGGTATCTCCTTGCCAAGAAATAGGTGTACAAAGGATAAAAACACTCTGCGTGATGCGTATCTGTGGGTTTTGCCTCAAGCGCTTCTTTTCGCGCCTGATTTAGATACCAACTCCAATCATCGCGAAAGTACGCAATAGCTTCGGATATTTTACCATTATCTGTTTGTGCCGTAATTCGATAGTTACCAACGCCCCTATTCGCTTTGAATTCAAAGCAATACAAATTATCACCGACTTCTTTTATGCCTATTTCTGTTGCGTAATTTTGTGGTCCGAATACCATTACATGCGGTTTTGTGTCTGCCCGTATAGTTCCTTTTACACTTTCATATTTTGCTGCAACGGTATAATTTTCCAACTCTATCACAGGAGCTTTAGTAAGCTCCGAGTAAAAATCGGACAAATCATCCAGACCTGCCAACTCTTTCATGTAAAGTTTGAAAGACACTTTATTACCCGGCTCTATCTTAGTAAGGTGCTGTGGATGCCTGTCAGGTAAAGGCAGACAGTGAAGTACATCCATGGAGACGGTAAATATACGATGCCCTGTCCTCAGGGCTTTTTCGTGATTCTCGATATTACCATAGTTAAAATACTCGTAGTTCCACGATGCCAAAGGATCAGGCGAAGCAAAAGCAAAGACTCTCTCTGATGGTGTCATAGCATATCCCCAGAAGTGAGTCTTCTCGGAGCGTAGCATTGTAGGAAAGAACTTGTCGTTCCAATTGGGATATTTCTCCATGTAGGTATTAAGCCCCAATATCAGTCGCTCATACTTAGGAAGATATATCTTATTTCCGGTATTCTCAATACAAGCATCGACAAGCAAAACTCCATTGTCATTTTTATATTGTAAGGAATATCTTATATCCCCTCTCCTTCCCGAGTATAAGAATTTACCATCTTTATCGGCACTAAGTTCAACACCCTCAAAGGCGGGTCCAGCATGTTCGTCGACTCGAAACTGAACAAGCTCTTCTTGCCCTTCCTTATTGGTTGTGTAAGTCATTATCTTCCCTTGTTCGCTAATGTTTACACTCCAATCTTTGCCAGAGAGAATAGACTGAGCATTACCGTGCAGGCTTGTTGTTAATAGTACAATAGTAATTATAAATATTGCTTTCATTTATCTAATTCATCTTTAGTGGTTCAGCTACAAAGATACACAAACTCAACACCCAGACAAACCTTTACATCCTCCTTCCTTTTGAAGTATCCCTATTAAGATTTTCTATTCATATTGTTTTCCTAAATAAAGGATTAGTATTTTCCAAACAATTTACTACCTTTAGCGCATATTACAAACAATCTTAATTATAGAGACTTATGAATAGGAAGGATATGTATTTGTTTTTATCTTTCATATTTTTCTTCTTCTGTTCTTGCTCCTCCGGCAAGCAAGAGCTTTTTAATGGAAGAAATCTTGACGGGTGGGAAACATTCATCGGAAAGCCCTTATACAACAAAGATGTTGATGAAAATAAGCTGAATATTTTTTCTGTCGTAGAGGAGGATGGTGATCCTGCAATAAGAATTTCAGGCGAGGCAAATGCTTCTTTATGTACGAAGAACAGTTATTCAGATTTTCATTTGCGACTGGAGTTTAAATATGGGGACAAGGTGTATGACAAACGCAACAGCGGTTTGCTATACCACTCTTTTGGCAACTTTGGCGTAGGAATAAACACATGGAAGTCGTCTATAGAATTTCAGATGATGGAAGGAGATATGGGGTCTATGTACTGCATGGGAGATGTATCAGGCACAGTTAATTCGGTAGCAACAGATGCTACAACATTTACCTACGACCCTAATGGCGACGCTTTAAAATTTGGAGCAGGCTCAAACAATGGCAAATATTGCAAAGCTATAGGAGGACATGAAGAACAAACAGGACGGTGGAATTATTTAGACCTGTATTGCTACAGTTCTAGTAATAAAGCTATACACATATTAAATGGCAGGGTTGTTTGCGTTGTAAGCAATATTAGCAGAACGAGCAACAAAGAAAATCCTAACGAAGAAGGCGATAATCTATTATCGGGTCAGATTCAGATACAGAGTGAGGGAGCAGAGCTTTTCATAAGGAATATTAGCATAGAAGACATTGACGTAGATATAGTTTACTGATGCCAAACAACTTCTTTCAGTTCAAACAATTTCGTATTGAGCAAGGTAATAGTGCCATGAAGGTTGGCATAGATAGTGTTATGCTAGGATCATGGGCTAGTGCTCCAAATGCTAGAAATATCCTAGATATCGGCTGCGGAACCGGGCTGTTATCATTGATGCTAGCTCAGAGAAATACCTCGGCAATAATAGTTGGAGTTGAGATAGACAACAATGCTATTGTTGACGCTGAGGCAAATATTAGCAGTTCGAAGTGGAAAAGTAGGATAAGTATCACACGCTCTAGTTTTCAATCATTTACAAAACAGACACAGCAAAAATTCGATTTAATAATTTCCAACCCTCCATTTTTTGACGGCTCTAATCTACCATTGAACAACTCTAGAATAATAGCCCGACACGACATTAGTTTGGGTATGCAGGAGCTGATTGACGGGAGTGTAGAATTATTGTCTGAAGATGGGGTTTTATCAGTGATATACCCCTCGGATAGGATTGTCAGCTTTATAGACTACGCAAAGCAAAAGGGATTGCATGCAAACAGATTATGCAAGGTGTTTCCTAATGAAAAGAAAGCAAGTCATCGCACCATGGTTGAGTTTACACAAAACAATATTATCGCTCTAAAGGAAGAAAGCCTAATAATAAGAAATCAAGACGGAAAGTACTCGGACGAGTATAATAGATTGACTTCGGATTTTTACTTAAAGTAATTCTGTCTTTAGCAGTGCCAATCCTTCTGTTGCTTTTGCTTCGATGATACGCAAATCTGCCCTACTTGAGATGTTGGGATAAGGGTCGATAAATATAATATTGCAGTCAGTCGGAGCATAGTCAACCAAGCCAGCAGCAGGATATACATTCATGGATGTTCCTACTATGACCAGCAACTCAGCCTCAGCTACTATTTGAGCGGCTTTAGAAATCATCGGAACAGCCTCTCCAAACCAAACTATATCAGGCCTCCAGATGCCTCCGTCGGGGCTTTTTTTGCCGTATTCCATCGTTGTATATCCAATATCTTCAACGATACTGTCGTTCTTGTCGCTCTTTATCTTCGTAAGTTCTCCGTGCAGGTGCAACACATCGCTGCTACCTCCTCTCTCATGGAGGTCATCTACATTCTGAGTAATTACTGTAACTTGGTGCTTCAACTCTAGGTTTCCTATTGCAATATGCCCAGAGTTTGGCTCAACAGAAGCAAGCTGAGTTCGTCGTTCGTTGTAGAAATTTATAACCAACTGAGGGTCGGCATACCAACCATCGATGCTTGCCACTTGTTCAACATCGTAGTTTTCCCACAAACCATCGGAGTCTCTGAAAGTCTTTAAGCCACTTTCCTGACTCATACCTGCTCCTGTTAAAAACACCAATCTCATTACTGCTATCGTTATTTATTCGATATTTCTAATTTTCTTTTCCCATTTCCAAGCCGACGACAAGGCATCTGCCAAGGAGCTTTTAGCCTCCCAGTTCAACTCTGCTCTTACCTTTTGAGTATCTGCCCAAACTGCTTCGGTATCGCCAGAACGTCGTCCTACTATTCTATATGGTAACTTTTTGTCGGATACTGTCTCGAATGTTTTAATAACTTCTAATACCGTAGAACCTTGACCAGTTCCAATATTAAACACTTCAACGGGTTTTACATTATGCTCTTTTATCAGCCTGTCTAATGCGACTACGTGCGCCTTTGCTAAATCGACTACGTGAATATAATCCCTTATACAAGTCCCATCTTTTGTTTTATAATCATCTCCAAAGACGCTAAGCTCTTTGCGAAGCCCTGCTGCAGTCTGTGTTACAAAAGGGACTAGGTTCTGAGGTGTTCCTAGAGGGAGTTCACCAATATTGGCAGACGGATGCGCTCCGATAGGGTTAAAATATCTCAATGAAATAGCTCGCAGCTCAGGAATTGCGCCAATGGTGTCGTTTATAATATCCTCGCAAATTTGCTTGGTGTTACCATATGGGGATGTTGCTTTTTGCAATGGTGCGTTTTCTGTAACTGGCAACTTCTCTGGCTGTCCATAAACAGTACACGATGAAGAAAATACCATTGACGGCACGTTATATTTCTCCATTGCCATTAGAAGGTTCAACAATGAGTTGATGTTGTTGTCATAATACTTCAATGGTTGCTCTACCGACTCTCCGACAGCTTTATGTGCCGCAAAGTGGATAATGCCCACAATATTGTCATACTTCTCAAATAACTCAAAAACTTTCTTTCTGTCAACTAAGTCAAATTCCTCAAAATCAGGACGCACACCTGTAATTGCCTCTATGCCGTCCAATGATTTTTTGTCAGAATTCGAAAGATTGTCTACTATAAGTGCGTCAAAACCTGCATTCTGTAGCTCTACTGTCGTGTGAGACCCTATGTAACCTGTCCCACCTGTTACTAATACTCTCATAATATATGATATTTAATTTATACTACGTTTTTCGTTTTTTCTTCTTTGCTGCCGGAAATAGAATATTATTCAAGATCAATCGGTAGCCGGGAGAGTTGGGGTACAGACTAAGGTCTGTATGCTTATCTCCTACGAAATGCGAATAATCCTCAGGATCGTGTCCTCCATAAAACGAGAAAAATCCTTTTCCTAAATCACCGTGAAGGTAGCGAACTTCTCCCAAATCTTTATTCTCTCCCATTATTATTATACTTTTTTTCACCAAGGACTTTCTAAAAGCCGTTGTCTGTCCCATAAATCCTCTTATAACATGCTCATGGTTCTGACAAAGCATTGTTGGAATGGGATCCCATTTTGCAGAGAACTCAAAAAGTGAAAAATAATCATTTTGTTTGTTCACTTTTCTAGTGTCTGTAACATCAATATCCGAAAATTCGTATTGCATCGGATCGGTCGAAATCTTAAAGTCCGTAAATGCTATTGTTTTGTTATAATCGATTTTCTTTATGTCGTTGCTGTTAATAGGATCATGATCAAAAGGCTCAGCAATTACGTCCAAACCTGTAGATGCTAGGCTTATATCATAGGTATCGGTAGCTGCACACATCGCAAACATAAAGCCTCCTTCTTCGACAAATTTATTTATTGACTGAGTCACTGCATTTTTCATCTCTGATACCTTCTTGTATCCCATGCGTTTTGCCATTGCCTCGTTTGTCAACACTTCCTGTTGATACCAAGGCATATTGTTATAACTTCTGTAGAATTTACCGTATTGCCCTGTAAAGTCCTCATGATGAAGGTGCAACCATTCGTATTCTGACAGCTTGCCAATTAATACGTCTTCGTCGTATACAATATCGTAAGGAATCTGTGCATAGGTCAATACTAAGGTTACGGCATCGTCCCACGGTTGCTTGTTGGGTGGCGAATAGACAGCTATTCTAGGAGCCTTTACCATAGCAACAGCATCTTGATTGACATCAGGACGAGCTATTTCAGCTAATATGGCATTACACTTGGCATTTGTTATTGCCTCGTATGATACTCCTCGCAATCTGCATTCTTGCTCAACTTGCGAGCTAAAGTCCAACAAGAAACTACCGCCTCTATAATTCAACAACCATTTAAGCTCAAGCCCCTGCTCTACTGCCCAATATGCTATACCATAGGATTTCAGATGATCTCTTTGTGTATTGTCCATGGGTATTAACAACATTCCTGCCATTGCATTTCCACATAAAACAAAAAACAAGGCAACAACAAATGCTTTTTTACTTATAATCGCCCTAATCATAATTGTAATCACACTAAAAAATCGTCTCCTGCAAGATCATTAATCGGATCTGCATTGTTATTATATATATCATCGCTGTACTCACTATTTATTGAAGCTCCGCTTCCGTAGGCATCATCGTTCATCTTCGACTGTACTGTTTTTACACTTCCGTCTCCTTCTGGAATATAGTTATGCGACAAGTCAAAATCCTTGAACTTGGCTAATGTTCTCACAAACTGAAGATTTACAGTTCCGACAGCTCCATTACGGTGTTTTGCAATTATTATTTCGGCTAAGTCTTTTGTACTTCGTTTATTATCATCTTCATGTATGCCATAGTACTCTGGTCTATGAATAAACGAAACTATATCTGCATCTTGTTCTATCGCTCCAGACTCTCTAAGGTCTGACAACTGAGGCTTCTTCCCTTCCCTACTCTCGACTGAGCGATTGAGCTGTGAAAGAGCTAAAATAGGTAAGTTAAGCTCCTTTGCCACAGCTTTTAATGAACGTGATATTGTACTCACTTCTTGCTCTCGGCTACCGACTTTCACACCAGCTGTCATAAGCTGCAAGTAGTCGATTATTACAACATCCAGTCCTGGAGACTGATTTTTAAGTCTTCGACACTTTGCCCTAAAATCGAATATTGACAATGCAGGAGTGTCATCTATAAATAAATCTACATCCTCAAGAACACGTATTTTGTCGTGTAGTAATGTCCACTCTTCTGAGCTTAATTTCCCGGTCTTGATTTTATCTGAGCCCAAACCGGTTTCTGCTGCCAGAAGCCTGTTTACTAATTGTAAGGACGACATTTCCAAAGAAAAGAACCCTACCTTTAGTCCATAATCAACAATCATATTTCTAGCCATCGATAGCACAAATGCCGTTTTTCCCATTGAAGGACGTGCTGCAATTATGACTAAATCTGTTGGCTGCCAGCCTGATGTTATCTTATCTAAAGCTACAAATCCTGATGGGGCTCCGCTCATCCCTTCTGGTTTTTCTGCATTCGCCTTAATTTGTGCAGCTGCTTCTTTTAGCACCATTTTGATAGGCAGTGTTTCTCCTTTCATCTGCCGCTCGGCTACACTAAAGAGTGAGGTTTCCGAAAAATCTATCAGGTCTTCAATATCTTCACTATCGTCATACGCCTTTTCTAATATCTCTCTAGAAACCCGTATGAGTTCTCGTTGAATATGTTTTTGTGCTATTATGCGCGCATGATACTCTATATGTGCTGCTGATGCTACTAAACTTGTGAGGTTTGTAATATATGACACGCCGCCCACTTCATCTATCAATCCTTGGTCTTTCAGTTCTTGAGTTGTAACCAGCAAATCGATAGGTTGGTTTCTTTGCGAAAGAGAGCCGATAACCTCAAAAATTCTCTTGTGCTCGTCCCTATAAAAGCTTTCTGCAGTAAGTAT
This sequence comes from Bacteroidales bacterium, assembly GCA_047975005.1. Lineage (GTDB taxonomy): Bacteria > Bacteroidota > Bacteroidia > Bacteroidales > Prolixibacteraceae > JBKEAJ01. The sequence goes on from JBKECW010000114.1 coordinate 7,816, forward strand.
ATCAGCAACGTTAGAGTATGCTTCTCTCTCTAGCATTAGAGCACCCAGCACAGCCTGCTCAACTTCGATGGCTTGTGGCGGAATCTTACCGATTTGAGCATTTAGTTGATCGACTGAAGTGCCGGCTCTTTGTTGATTGTTCTTCTTAGCCATTTTCTTGTTCCCTTCTTGCTATGCTTATTTATATTATTCCAAACGATATCGCGTGTTTATAAAACAATCTATTAAGAAGACTAAGATTTGAGTCCGTCATCAATCATTTTTGTAAGTAATTTTGGCAAGTCCATTCCCATATTTTTCAGTTGCTGAGGAACCAAGCTAGTATCTGTCATTCCGGGGGTTATGTTAATCTCCAAGAAGTATAATTGAGAATCTCTAAGCATAAAATCGACTCTTGCAATCCCTCTACAGTTACACAATTTGTATACTTTGGATACTATTTTCTGGCACTTTTCTTCTATGTCTACGTCTATTTTTGCTGGAGTTATCTCATTAATGCCTTTATTGTTATACTTTGCATCATAATCAAAAAGTCCACTATCTGCAACAATCTCGGTTATCGGCAAAACCACATTGGCATCGTCAATGGATACTATTCCGCAAGTCAGCTCTCTTCCCTTTATAAATTCCTCTACTACTAGCTCGTCACAATACTTAAAAGCATTCTCTAGTGCAACTTCAAAGTCTTTTTCACTTTCTACTTTAGATAGACCAAAGCTCGAGCCTCCCAGATTAGGCTTAACAATTATGGGAAAAGTAAAGTCGTTCAGTAGTTCGGTCTTATTATAGCTTTCTCCTTTTACCAGTCGTTTGGCAAATGGCACAACTACACCTTGACTTTTTAGATATTGTGAGCAAAAATACTTATTGTACGTTAGTGCCGAAGATGTAACCCCTCCGGTGTTATATGGAATCTCAAACCAATCCAGCACCCCCTGAATCACCCCATCCTCGCCATATTGTCCGTGTACAGTATTAAAAACGTAGTCCAATTTCACTTTTTTTCCATGCAACTCAAATGTAAAATCGTTTGTTTGTAGCACAACTGAGCAATACTGATTTAAATATAACTTCCAGTCTGTACCATCAATCTCTACTTTCCATACATTATACCTATTCTTATCTACAGCATCATAGATATTTTTGGCACTCTTTGCCGAGATCTCGCATTCTACGGATGGACCTCCGTATAAAACTCCTATATTCTTCTTCATTTCATTATTTTTAGAGACTCCTGTATATTATACCTTGGCATTAAATTCTCAATGCTGCATGTTTTGACATGTCCATAAAACATCCTAGGGATTGTATCCCATTGACAAGTTATTACCCGGTATTGTCTACCTATATTATCTTTTTACTTATTGTCTGCCCTTCCTTCAGTATAAGTTCGCCACTTTGACAATACTACCGACATATCGTTAGGGAGCTCTGTATCAAAAAGGATTTCTTTCCCCGTAGTAGGATGAACAAATCCCAATGACTTTGCATGCAGAGCCTGACGAGGCAATTCCTTGAAACAATTAGTAATAAATTGCTTATACTTTGAATAAGTAGTTCCCCGCAATATTTTATCGCCTCCGTATGTTGCATCATTAAATATAGGATGCCCGATGTGCTTCATATGCACCCTAATTTGGTGTGTTCGTCCTGTCTCCAAAGTGCATTCTACTAAAGATATATACCCAAAGCGTTCTACTACTTTATAATGTGTAACGGCATGCTTGCCATACTCGCCATCTTCAAAGACCATGTATATCTGTCTATTTGCAGGAGAACGTCCAATATTGCCTTCAATTGTTCCTTCATCTTCGTTGAAATCACCCCATACCAGAGCCTGATAGGTCCGCTTTGTTGTTTTATTGAAAAACTGTTTTGACAAATGAAACTTTGCTTCTTCGTTTTTGGCGATGACCAACAACCCTGATGTGTCCTTATCTATACGGTGCACCAGCCCAGGGCGCATTTCCTCGCCATTAAACATTGGCAAATCTGAATATTTATATGCTAAGGCGTGAATGAGTGTCCCGGTATAATTGCCGTGACCAGGGTGCACAACCATACCCGGCTCTTTGTTTATGACCAAAACATCATTGTCCTCATAGACAATATTTAGTGGCAGGTCTTCCGGAACTATCTCTAATTCTCGTTTAGGGTAATCCATAACGACAGACACCACATCATTCGGCTTAACCTTATAGTTTGATTTCACTGGCTTGTTTCCTACCCTAACAAGCCCTACATTAGCAGCAAGTTGTATTCTGTGTCTGGATACTCCAGAGAGCCTATCAAACAAGAACTTGTCTATTCTAAGGGGCTTCTGTCCCGGATCGGCAACGAAACTGTAGTGTTCAAACAGTTCTAAATCCTCGTTATTATTATTATTCAACAATGCTTATATCCTCCCGTGCTGTTTCTTTTATTGTATCATCTACCCCTAGTGTGTCTGGGTGTATTCGAGAATTATCAACTGTGAGATAAATATCTATAAATGCTCCTCGCTCTACATTCTCTGCCGGCTTGTATTTCCAAACGTGTGCATTTGCTGTATCCAATGTACCGATTACACTCTCGTCATAAATCTTGGCTCCCTCATTCAACAAGGCTCCTTTCAGGACTTCCTGCGCTTCACTTAGGGTTAAGCCCATTAGGTTAGGGACTTTAATAAGACTACTACTTGCACCAGATCCTACGTATAGGTCTATTCTAGTCCCAATCGGCAAGGTATCATTTGCGGCGACCTCTTTCTTCCCCACTTTCTGATGAAGAACCAATCCCTTATATTGCGAAGGAATATAAACAATCTCCCCAACAAAAAAACCGGCGCTGGTCAAAGATGCCTCTGCCTGACGAAAAGATAAATCTGTAACAACAGGGACAGCTTTTCTTTGTGGACCTGCCATGTTAATTGTAAGGTACACTTTGCGCTTTTTCTTCACTTCCGAATTGGCTTCTGGAATTTGACGTAAAATCAGACCCGCCTCAAACTTCTCGTTGTAAGATGAGTCAGAGATAATCAATTTTACATTTCCCCTTATAGAGTCATTGTCTCTGCACTCTTCTATAGTTTTGCCAACCATATTCGGAACAATCACAAACTCGCCATGCCTAGTATACACTTTCAGAAACTCCAAGGTAAGATATAACATAACGATGCTAAACACTAGCATAATAGCCAGATTTATCAAAAACGTCTTGCTAAAGATGAACTTCAGTATTTTCATTATTCTATTGTATTAGCCTATCTTGCGCAAAGTAACAAAAAAGTTTGGAGCAGACAAAGCCACACCTAAAGAAATAACTTTGCCTGCTCTAACATGCTCTTAATATTATTTAAAGACCTCAACACTTCGTGTTTGTCCCTATAAGCACTCATCTCGCGACCTGTCTGCAGTGCTGTATTTACGGCCTTAAGAGACATTTTTTTTTCTTTTGCCAAATAATATATTTGTTTTAGCATCTCCATGTCAGACGGAGTAAAAAAACGTGTCCCTTTTTTATTCTTCTGAGGTTTAAGCATTGGTATCTCATTATCCCAATGACGAATGGCAGAAATGTTCATCTCAAACATTTCTGCCACTTCACCTATTGAGTAATGATGCCGACTGGTATCAATCTCTATTTTTGCCAAATCAACCATTCTGCTGCGAACTCGCCTCTTCCTCAGCTACCCTATTAACAAGTTGCATGTATTGATTTTGATCTAAGTCATTAAAAAAGTAGAAAGTAGGATCAACGGGATTATTGTTAACGATAACCTCATAATGCAAATGAGCCCCTACTGATGTCCCTGTATTTCCAACACCTCCAATATTCTCGCCCCTTTTAACTTTCTGTCCAACTCTTACGCCAATTGAGTGCAAATGCCCATATCTAGTCTTATATCCAAAACCATGATCGATAACAATATTATTACCATAGCCGCCTCCATTGAACTCTGCCTCGACAACAACGCCACCGCCTGTGGCATAAACTGGGGTCCCTGTCCTAGCTGATAGGTCTATACCAGTATGCATCTTCATAGTATGATACACAGGATGTCTCCTAAAACCAAATCCTGATGAAAAATTACGAACGTCATCTATCGCCAAAGGCTGAATCATTGGCATGGATTCAACTTTTTGCTGTTTTTTAAGAGCTAATGTCAAAAGTTCATCATAAGATTTTTCTTGAACGTTCGCTTTACTATTTAGAATATCAACCCTTCTCATCAAATCAATCAAAACCTCTGAGTTGGAATAATCATCTAGATACTCGTATTTATTTACACCACCAGAACCTACTTCCCTCATCGACCTAGAAACAGGAGATATATCAAGAAATGTTCTGTAAACATTGTCATCCAATTCTCTCAAATCTTTATATTGATTTTCCAACTCTCTGACTTTGGTATAAATACGGCTTAACTCTTTATTGGTTTTCCTTTGTTCCTGTTCAAGACCCTGATTAGGAGTGTATATATTCATTGCGTCCAAGACATACATAGACACGACTGCTACAGCCAATCCTCCAAACAACAAAAGAGCAAATTTTAGAATCCTGCTCTTTGTGCTCACCCGCACCTTTTCGTACTCTAAGGTAGAGTGATTAAATATATAGTTTCCTCTTGGCATATTGAATATTATATTATACTTTTGTAACTCATTTAACGGACTTCAAGGAATAGATATTACCTATAGGGCACAAATATATATCTTTTGAAATTAAAAACAAAAGGAATTATTAAAAAAAATGGAATCTAAAGTAATCAGAAATGCTTTTTTTGATTTTTTAAAGAGCAAAAATCATCAAATTGTTAATTCAGCACCAATGGTTCTGAAAAATGACCCGACATTAATGTTTACAAATGCCGGCATGAACCAGTTTAAAGATATTTTTTTAGGGAATGAACAAACGAAACACTCCAGAGTAGCTGATACTCAGAAGTGCCTGAGGGTATCCGGCAAACACAATGATCTTGAAGAGGTTGGACTAGACACCTACCATCATACAATGTTCGAGATGTTGGGCAATTGGTCCTTTGGCGATTACTTTAAAGAAGAGGCTATTCGTTTTGCTTGGGAGTTCATTGTCGACATTATGAAAGTCGACTCAGGAAGGCTATACGCTACTATATTTGAAGGGGATACAAAGGACAATGTTCCCAAAGATGAAGAGGCTCAAAAATACTGGGAAAAATTCTTGCCCAAAGAACGTGTCCTGACAGGAAATAAAAAAGATAATTTTTGGGAAATGGGTGAAACCGGGCCGTGTGGTCCATGCTCAGAATTACATATTGACCTGAGAGACGACAGCGAACGCAAAAAAATTGATGGAGCGACCCTTGTCAACAAAGACCACCCTCTAGTAATCGAAATATGGAACTTGGTATTCATCCAATTCAACAGAAAAGCAGACAGCTCACTCACCGAACTCCCTGCAAAGCATGTTGACACCGGCATGGGCTTTGAAAGGCTCTGCATGGTAGTACAGGGCAAAAAATCAAACTACGACACCGACCTATTTCAAGGTATTATCGGTAAAATATCGCAACTATGCAATATTAAGTATGGAGCGAATGAAAAAACCGATATAGCTATGCGTGTAATAGCCGACCACCTGCGTGCAGTAGCTTTTGCAATTGCCGATGGGCAATTGCCTTCTAATAATAAAGCAGGATACGTCATCCGAAGAATATTAAGAAGAGCTGTAAGATATGGGTACACATTCCTAAACTTTAGAGAAGCTTTTATCTACAAGCTCGTTGAAGACTTAGAGGCTTCATTGGGGTATCAATTCACCGAACTAAGGCTACAACAATCTCTCATAGAACAAGTTATAAAAGAAGAAGAGGAGTCATTCTTGCGCACCTTATCAAAAGGTATAAACCTTATCAACGAACTAATAGAAAACAGCAAATCTAAGATTATCAGTGGCGAGGATGCTTTCGCCCTTTACGACACTTTCGGATTTCCGTTCGACCTCACTCAACTGATTGCAAAAGAAAACGGATTTAGTGTGGACGAGGCTGTATTTAACATCGAATTGCAAAAACAAAAAGAACGCTCAAAATCTAGTGCGTCACAAGAAACAAGCGACTGGACAGAGCTAAAACAAACAAGCGACATTGAATTTGTAGGCTACGATAATACCAGCTTCGACTCTAATATTGTCAAATATAGAAAGGTATCACAAAAAGGAAAAGAACTATACCATATCGTATTAGACAAAACTCCATTCTACGCAGAATCGGGAGGTCAAGTCGGCGACACAGGATACATCGAAGCCGATGGCGAAAAAATAAACATAATCGACACCCAAAAAGAAAACAACCTTATTATTCATATAACAAAGGAAATTCCAAAGAACCCAAAGGCAACTTTCAAAGCAATGGTAAATGCCAAACGCAGGCTATCAATTGCTCGCAACCACACGGCGACACACCTACTCGACCATGCTCTTATAGAAGTACTGGGCAGTCATGTGGAACAAAAAGGGTCATACGTAAATGACAAACATGTCAGATTTGATTTCTCTCATTTCCACAAACTTACTGACGAGGAGATTCAGAAGATTGAACAAAACATAAACGAGCAAATCAGAAATAACTCCTTACGACAGGAATACATAGATATGAATTTTGAGGAGGCTCAAAAAATGGGCGCAATAGCTCTATTCGGCGAAAAGTATGGCGACTCCGTGAGAGTTATTCAATATGGAAAGTCTATTGAGCTATGTGGAGGCACGCACGCCGACAGCACCGGAGAAATAGGACTTGTGAAAATAATATCCGAATCGTCAATCTCAGCAGGTGTGCGCCGTGTGGAAATGGTAAGCGGAGCAAAGGCAGAAGAATATTGCCAAACTTTCCAAGACGAAATAAAAGAACTCAAAACAATAATCAAGTCAAACAATTTGACAAAGAGTATTGAGGATATGCAAAAAGAACTGCATAGCTTAAAGTCTAAAATCGAGTCTTTTGAACAAAAAGAAGCATCGAATGCCAAAAAGATCTTAGCAGAGAGTGCTAAAGATTTGGGAGGTATAAAACTAATAAGCAAACATCTTACAAAGGACTCAATGACAGGTCAACAACTTAAAGATATTTGCTTCCAACTAAAATCGGAGGTTGAGAACTCTGCAATAGTTTTGGGAATATCAAACGACGGCAAGCCGACATTGTACATTGCTTTTCACGACAATCTCGTGAAAGATAAGAAACTACACGCAGGAAATATCGTCAGAGAAGCCGCCAAGGAAATAAACGGCGGTGGCGGCGGTCAGCCTTTCTTCGCATCGGCAGGAGGAAAAAATCCCGATGGCATAGACAAAGCAATAGCAAAGGCAATAGAATTAACACAAAGCAGTAGACTTTAAGCAATAAGCCCAGCTACACATAGGAGGATGATTAAAAACGGCAAAAGCATAGAGCACAAAGCCTATATTACGGCTTATTGCAAAATTTTAAACACATGAACAAGGTCGTAGTAGGAATTTCAGGAGGTGTAGACTCGTCAGTGGCAGCAATACTCCTAAAGGAGCAGGGCTACGATGTAGAGGGGCTTTTCATGATTAACTGGAAAGACAACAACGAGGGTGTTCTCACTAGCAGATGTACATGGGAGGACGACCTCGACATTGCCAGCATTGTTGCTAAACAGCTTGATATTAAACTGCATGTGGTCGATTTCTCCGAAGAATATAAAAAACGAGTGGTCGACTATCTGTTTGCCGAATATGAGGCAGGACGCACCCCGAACCCCGATGTACTCTGCAATAGAGAAGTAAAATTCGACGTACTATACGAAAAAGCTAAAGAACTCGGTGCAAACTTTGTAGCAACTGGACACTATTGCAGAGAAACAAGCGGAACCATCGATGGCAAGACCTACCATCAACTGCTGGCAGGAGTAGACAAAAACAAAGACCAAAGCTATTTCTTGTGCCAATTAAACCAAGAACAACTGTCGAAGGCACTATTTCCTATCGGACATCTGACAAAACCAGAAGTGAGGGAGCTTGCTGCCAAGCACGGACTGTCAACCGCCCAACGAAAAGATAGTCAGGGAATTTGCTTTATCGGCAAGGTAGACCTACCTACATTTCTGCAACAAAAACTCAGCACAAACAAAGGAAATGTAATAGAAATACCGTTTGCCTTTGCAGAAAAAAAACAACTCGGAGAATTTTGCGAGAAAGATATAAAGAAGTTCTGTTCTGCATTTCCATACAAGCCGTGGAATGGCAAGATTATAGGTGAGCACAACGGTGCACACTTCTACACCATAGGACAGCGCAAAGGGCTGAACATCGGAGGACACAAAGAACCGTTATTTATAATTGCCACCGATGCCAAAAGAAACATTATATACGTCGGAGAGGGGGAGAACCACAAAGGGCTGTATCGTCAAGGTCTGTTTATTCAGAAAGAAAATGTACATTTAGTCAGACCCGACCATGCAATACAGATTGACAGCAATAGAAAATATTTGGCAAGAGTCCGCTACCGTCAGCCCCTCGAAGATGTAACGATATACTCGAAAGAAGACGGATACTATCTCGTGTTCGACAAGCCGCAACGAGGCATAGCCTCCGGTCAGTTTGCGGCTTGGTATGATGGCGACGAGCTAATCGGCTCGGGGGTAATAGACTAGAGCCAGTCTATAAAGTTCAATATCTATTTTATCCATCTTTTAAAGTTTTTCCAAGTCAGCTTTACTCCCCTTGAAAGTATAGTAGCCCTATACACTCTTGATGTGAAATACTGAATGGCAAGACATGTTATTATAAGTATGGACAAACTTATCAATATCTCGTATATCGGCGTATCAAAAGCCATACGGCTCATCATACACATAGGCGAAGTAAGTGGAAAGTAAGAAACAAAGGTGGCGACAGCTCCGTCAGGATTCATCATAACAACTTGCAACATCATCATCGACAGAAGCATCGGCGACATGACGACAAGATTGTACTGTCCCATCTGCTCAGGACTGTCAGATATTGCACCTATCATTGCATAAAGAGAGCTAAACATCAGAAAACCAAATATTAAAAACAGAGAACCAAAACCCAATATCTTAAACCAATTAATACTAAAAATTTGATTTATCATTCTGGAAATGTCGTTCGCAGGGGCTATTGTCTTTGCTGTCATCTCCGCTCCTGCTATTCCGCCATCTGCAATATGCTGGCTGAGCTGCTCCGTAGGATTTTTTAAATCTGTATTTACTCCCATTGCAGGCAAAATAGTCGTGCTGCCGATGAACATAAATAGAACTCCTATCGTTGCCCAAACTGCTATCTGAGTTAAGCCAACCAAACTCACTCCCACAATCTTTCCCATTAACAACTGAAACGGGCGTACAGTAGCCAAGATAACTTCAACAATCTTATTGCTTTTTTCCTCTAACACCGACTGCCCAACCATGCTACCATACATCTGCACGAGCATGAACATAAATATCCCCAATAAATAACCCAAAAATGAAAGAGCCTCGGCAAAACTATCTGCCTTTGTGTCGCCGCTTTCTGTTATCTTGATGTTGTTGGAGTTTATTTCTACACGAGTTGCATAAAATTCTGCCATCAGACTATCATCGCCAATACGTTCTGCCAATCTCCTCTCTTTATTTTGAGAAACCAAATCCCCTACCAAAGATTCTATTCTGCCAACTACCGACATATTAGGATTCTTGGAGTAGACAACGGATATGGATTTTCTGTCCTCCACATCAGCAGGTATTTGCACTAAGACTGAATAAGAACCTACATTTCGTTTCAAGTCCGCCTCTGCCTTTCTGTACTCCGAGTCCTCCATAAAAGTAAACTTCGTACTCTCACCACTCTTCAACACTTGCTCAACTCCTCCGTATTGGTCGTTCACTCCCACAGAGATGCTCTCATTGTCGTTTATCGTTATCAACAAAAATACAACTCCTATAATTATTAGCGGAAAAAGGGGCACTAATATAGTCGAGACTATGAAATTCCGGCTCTTTACTCTCGACAAATATTCTCTTCTAATTATTATACCGACCTTACTCATTGTCTTTGTTTATTTCAGTTGCACTCTTCCCTCCAACTATTTTCATGAATATCTCATTCATAGACGGTAACACCTCTTCAAAAGACTGCAACTCGCCTACTCCATTGTTCACAAACGCCAAAAAGGACATTTTATCAACAAGGTCTGCAGCAGTGATAGTTATGCTATAATGCCCATCCCTGCACTCTGTGTCCAATATACTTATCCCATCTGGAAAACTAAAATCATCAAAAGACAAAAAACCACCTGAGCATCTGCCACGAAGAATGTATTTCCCCTCCTTAAACTGCTCCTTCACCTCTGAAATACAACCATCAAGAACCTTTTGGGAATTGTTGAGAAGAACCACCTCGTCGCACACCTCCTCCACTGATGCCATGTTGTGAGTAGAAAATATTATAGTCGCTCCCTCGTCACGCATACGCAACATCTCACTTTTTAGCAGCTCCACATTCACGGGGTCGAATCCGCTGAAGGGTTCGTCAAAAATCAACAACTCCGGCTTATGGATAACAGTGGAAATAAACTGCACCTTCTGCTGCATACCCTTCGACAGCTCTTTCAGTTTTTTGTTGCGCCAATCATCCAATCCGAACTTGTCAAACCAATAATCAATACCTAGTTTCGCCTCTACACTGTTCAAATCTTTCAATTGAGCAAAGTACATCAATTGATCTGCAACTTTCATCTTCTGATAAAGCCCTCGTTCCTCTGGCAAGTAACCAATCTTGCGAGTCATATCAAAGTCCATCTCCTTGCCGTCCAGGAATATACCGCCTGTATCGGCATACAATATCTTGTTTATAATACGGATTAACGTCGACTTCCCGGCTCCATTAGGTCCTAACAAACCCAACACACGTCCCTTCTCCAAAGACACACTTATATCGTCCAATGCTTTGTGATTAATGTAGGTCTTGCTAATATTCTTTACTTCCAAATATGACATATACTTATCTATTGGCAATTAATCATTTACTCTCCAAATATAAAGAAAAATATCAACAGTATAAGCAATCATAAACACCAAACAAGCAAAACTTTCTCCATCACCACGCAAAGCAACAACACTTTATGTTGCTATAATGATAAAAAAGAGCGACCTTTGATGAAATTAGAGGATTCTTAAATGATAGATTTAACAAAAGGCAAGGAGCTATCCTTGATACTCAAGCTCTCCTTGCCACTGGTTCTGGCAAACATATTACAAAACACATACAATCTTGTAGACACAATTATTGTTGGCAATTATATCAGCAAGAATGCACTTGCTGCCGTAGGGGCATCGTTTCCCATAATTTATCTGATGATAGCATTAGTGATTGGTATAGGCTCGGGAGGGAGTGTTGTCGTATCGCAATATTTTGGAGCAAAACAAACAGATAAAGTACGTCGCTCCGTTGATACAATTCTAATATCTCTGTTTGCTGCGGGGATTATTGTCATGACAGTAGGATTGCTTGCATCCGGATGGTTCTTCAGGATATTGGATGTTCCAAGTGACGTTATACCCGAAGCAACACAATATCTTCGTATTTATTGGCTAGGGTCTCCTTTTTTCTTTGCCTTTACCGGACTAAACTCAGTACTGCGCGGGATTGGCGACACAAAGCGTCCTCTGTATTTTATTACTTTGGCAACTGTTCTAAATATCATATTAGACATTATACTTGTTACAAAGCTTGGTTACGGAGTAGGGAGTGTAGCATTGGCGACCATCATTGCACAAACTGTAGGCTTCGTTGTTGCTATGGTATATCTAAGACGCAACAATAAGATATTCAGCACTAGCCTGAACGGGTTCGTCTTTGACAAAGAGATTTTTAGGCAAATTATCAGAATTGGCATTCCGACCGGCATACAGCAATCTGTAGTCGCTATAGGAATGATTGCCCTGATGAAATTTATTGCCGGCTTTGGTACCAATGCCATTGCCGCATACAGCTCGGCAGTAAGAATAGACTCCTTTGCCAATATTCCATCGCTGACCTTTGCTAGCGCCTTATCTAGTTTTGTAGGACAAAATATAGGTGCCAATAAGCTAGAACGTGTCAAAAAAGGTCTGCACTCTACGATTTTAGTATCTTTATTGTACTGCGCCATAGTTACGACATTGATAATAATATTTGGGAATCAAGTAATGTCTTTCTTCAGTAATGACATGGATGTCATAGCCATAGGTCAAGAGTATCTAGTAATCGTGTCATCGTTTTATATGCTTTTTGCACTTATGAACTGTTTTGTCGGACTACTTAGAGGCGCAGGAGCAAGCATAGTCCCTATGATAACAACTATATTTTCACTTTGGCTAGTACGCGTTCCGCTGGCATACATACTATCCGAAAGAATTGGGGTTACAGGGATATGGTGGTCTGTTCCATCGGGCTATGGCATGGGATTCTTGTTATCTTTCTTATACTACAAATTTGGCAATTGGCGCAAATTTAGTGTGATTAAACACGACAAGCACGAGTATGATGAAGTGCCATACGATGAAATGCCATAATCTCATTGCAACAAAAAAAGATGTCCCATGACTGAGACATCTTCCTATCGCTTTTAGAAAATCTTTTTTTATTTCATATACTCAGCACGCGTAATATATTTATCTATATCATTCGCAATGCTAGTCATGTAATATTCGTTTTTTATTCTTTGATACAAACTAATAGCATCATCAAAATTCCCCTTAGACTCATGAAGCTGCGCAGCCTTTTTCATATAAAGAGCGCTCAGCGTATTATTCTGAGAATTGTATGCTTTTTTATAAAAGTTTATAGCCTTGTCCGTGTCACCCATTTCAGAATAAGCATCACCAATCAGCCCATTTTTTTCTACTGAAATAAAGAAATCCTTAGTCGAAAAGTCCTTCAGATAACTTATTGCATTATCATAGTTACCAAGTTTCATTTCACAGACACCTGCATAATATTTAGCCAAGTTTCCTGCCGAAGTACCACCCCACTCATCTACAACATACGCAAATCCTGAATTAATACCGTCACCATTCAATGCTAGGTTCATCGAGTCTTTGGCAAAATAAAATTCCGCTTTTGCAATTGCATTCTTGGCTTCTGCTTCTCTTGGGGTTTGCACAAATTTATCAAAGGCCACATACGCTAGAAATATTACGACTAAGGCACCGACGCCTATTGCAATTTTCTGCCAGTTTTTTTCTAGAAACTGTTCTGCTCCCAGCACGGCTCCCTCAACTTCCTGAGCAAAGTGTTCCTCTTCCATTTTTGAGTCTTTCTTCGACATCTTATTTCTATTTTATTGTTCTTTTTCTGTTGATTAAAGTCCCACAAAAATAATCTTTTTTTTTGTTTTTGGCGCAGTTTAGTATGATTTTAGTCTAATTTCTATTACTTTTGACATTATTATCTTGATTAATGTGTGTACGCTATGCTGAAACAAGGTCTGCAAGAAACATTTCGCATAAGACATAAAGCAATATGAGCGAGCCGATTAGCGCACAAAATACACACCTACAGTCAGCAAAATATATTTCTATTGCAAGAATAAAAACCGTGTAGATAATAATATCAAACATATAAGGTCTAAGATATCATATAACAAACATGAATAAAAAAGATAGCGGCATACTACTCCACATATCCTCGCTACCCGGCAACGGAGGCATTGGCACACTAGGGAAAGAAGCATATGATTTTGTTGATTTGCTGGAAAAAACGAAACAAAGTTACTGGCAGATTTTGCCACTAAGCCCATGTGGTAAAGGGAACTCGCCTTACTTTAGCGACTCGGCATTTGCAGGAAACAGCATGCTTATAAACCTAAATGAGCTCGCAAAACACAGACTTATTAACGAAAAGGACATCAAAAGAATACCCAATATAACCCCCAGCAATTCGGATCGAGTTATCAAAGAAAAAGAGGATATTCTCAGAATTGCTTACAAAAACAGGGCAAAATTCCTAGAAGCACATTGCAATGAGTATTCTTTTTTCTTGACAGAACACAATTGGTGGTTACACAATTACTCCATATTCAGGTCTATCAAGAATGAAATATTGGACACACATTGGAACCAATGGCCCAAAGAGCTCATGGAGTGCGACTCTGAAGCGTTGCAATACATAGAACTAACTCTCTCTGAACAAATCGAATACGAAAAATTTAAACAATTTTTATTCTTTTGGCAATGGTACAGGCTCAAGGAATATGCAAACAGAAAAGGCATACAGATTTTTGGTGATATACCCCTATATATATCAGACGATAGTGCCGACGTATGGCTAAACAAGCACCTTTTCGTATTGGATAGCGATGGTAATAAAACGATAATAGCAGGTGTTCCCCCAGACTATTTCAGCAAAGACGGACAGCTGTGGGGCAGCCCCGTATACGATTGGGAAAATCACGCTAAAGATGGATATAGCTGGTGGATGGCACGACTTCGTTTCAGTTTGCACATGTACGACATTGTTAGGCTCGACCATTTCAGAGGGCTCGATGCATTCTGGGCTGTCGATGCCAACGAGAAAACCGCAAGAAACGGACAATGGCTACCAGCTCATGGCGATGCCATTTTATCAAAGCTCCGTTATGAAAGAGGAAATCTGAATATTATTGCAGAAGATTTAGGCAACATCTCCGATGAAGTCCGCGCCATGATGGGGCGATATAATTTACGAGGTATGAAGGTATTTCAATTTGGCTTCTTGTCAGATGAAAAGAATGAGCATCTAATGCACAACACTGATTACTCTTGTGTTGCATATTCAGGCACTCACGACAACCACACACTAAAAGGCTGGCTAAACAGCTTGAAAGGGAAAGAGAAACAACAGGTTTTAAAGTATCACAGCACTTCACCCTTAGCAATAAAACATATATTATCAAGCATTTATGCCTCAAACTCTCAAACGGTAATTATTCCGATACAGGATTTCTTAGGACTTGGCGACGAATCAAGAATGAATATTCCAGGAAAGGCTGATGGCAATTGGACTTGGCGTGCAAGATCAAAACAATTATTTTCCAAAAAACTAGAGGAAGATATTTTAAATATGACTATCAATTACAACAGGGCGAGAGAGTAACTAGATCTCAATCTGATTGACAATAGGCTCAAGATCCTTCCAAAACTTGTCGTACGACTTGCTAACTACATGTTCGTCCTCGATTATGATCTCGTTTCGTATTCCGAGCACTGCAAATGCCATTGCCATTCTATGGTCGTTATATGTTGATATTATTGGCACATTCGCTGTTTCAGATTTTATTCCATTCCATGTCAATGAGCCATGGCTAGGGACTTTTAGGCTATAACCACACTTTGCAAGCTCTTTCACAAGTGCTGTTGTTCTATCAGTCTCTTTTATCTTTAGTGTTTCTAAACCTGTAAATTCAAATGGCAGACCTAAGGCACAAGAGCACACAGCAAGAGTCTGAGCTATATCTGGAGTACGTCTCAAATCCAATTGAAGTTTATCGACTATGGGCTTACCCATTCTTTGGATGATTAGAGTCTTATCATCTACCCATTTTATTTCTACTCCTAACTGCTTAAATATATCTATGACTTGGCTATCACCCTGCAAACTATCTTTAAACAACGGTGACAATTCGACTGAGAAAGGAAATTCAGAAAGAGCAACCGCAGAAAACCAATATGAAGCCGAACTCCAATCTCCCTCTACGGCATACGGTTTGCACTGGTAACTCCCCTCACTGACAGTCAGCACATTTTCATTACGAGTACAGTCTATCCCAAAATCTTGCATCAATCTGATTGTCATATCAATGTATGGTAGCGACATCAGCTCTCCGTGCAGCTTTATCGTCAATCCTCCTACTATTCTCGGCGCAATCATCAGCAAGGCGGATATGTACTGACTGCTCACATCTCCGTTAATGCCTATTTCTTTGCCAACTAGCTTACGACCTTTAATCTTCAATGGTGGATATCCCTCATTTTCAAGATATTCAATATCAGCACCTAGCTCCCTCAGAGCATCAACAAGCAAGTTTATCGGGCGCTGTTTCATTCTACCCGAACCTGTAATAATCCACTCTCCAAACATTCCCGACAGATAAGCAGTCAGAAAGCGCATAGTCGTTCCTGCATGTCCTACATCAAATCGGTTTGTATTTGAATTTAATATGTTCAACATTGAGTTCGTATCATCACAATCAGCAAGGTTTGCTATAGGATAATGAAAATTATCCGCAATTGCATTTATTATCAACACTCTATTGCTTATACTCTTAGACCCCGACAATTTCACCTTATGTCGTTCAGCTTTTCGTTCTCCTTTGGGTGACAATACTATAGTCATAGCAACTTATAGATTAGATATTTAAGTCATTAAGAAAGACAAGGGCTTCATCTATAATTTCTTCCTCGCAATATTGGTCATAGACACATGCTCCAATATCTGTCAGCAAGGTAAAATTAATTTTCTTGTCTTCATTCTTTTTATCGTGCCTCATAAGGTCAATCAGTTGATAGCGGGCAGTGTGGCTTTGTATATCCAATGGTAGTTTGCCATAAATATCAATCAGATGGTGCACTGCATGTAACGTTTTATCTATTGGCAAGGAAGTCTTTTTTGACGACATATACAACTCAACTATCATACCGTAAGCTACAGCATAACCATGCGGCATTGGCTTCTTTTCTTCTATGGCAAAAGTCTCGATAGCGTGACCTACAGTATGTCCGAAATTTAGTGATTTCCTCAAACCTTTTTCATGAAAATCCTGCTCAACAATGTTTTGTTTTACTCCGACTGAGGTTTTAATAATATCAGCCAGCTTATCGTAATCCGGATAAGAAGCATCAAACTTTATTAATTCTTCATAATGCTCTTTATTGTGAATCAATCCATGTTTTAACATTTCAGCAAAACCAGACCTGAACTCCTCGTCAGGAAGTGTTTTAAGGAATGCAGTATCGATAATCACCTTTTGAGGAGTACTAAAAAGACCCACTTCATTTTTTATATTATTGAAGTTTATTCCTGTTTTTCCACCTACCGACGCATCGACTTGCGACAGCAATGTCGTTGGCATATTGACAAAGTCAATTCCGCGCTTAAATGTCGATGCTGCAAAACCACACAAATCAGATAATAATCCTCCACCCACATTTACTAGAACCGATTTTCTAGTGGCATTTCTATCATGAAGAAACTGCCAGACACTAGTAACATTATCGACAGTCTTGTTATCTTCTCCTGATGGCAGGATTAACACCTTTCCTTTGTTTTTATCAAAAGTTTCCTGAATTAGCGGAAAACAAGCCTTACTAGTATTCTCATCAAAGACAAAATACACATTCCCAACACCATAATCGTCAAATACTTTCTGGAGTTCAAGAGCAGAATTATCTGTATGTATTATAATATTGTTCATTTAATTATTTCGTGTGTTTATATTTTGTTTTTAATTGTCACACCTGTCTAGTTGACAGGACAGGTGTATCTCGCCAATACCAATCACACTTCTGTGTGAGACTTTCCTCATGGCTCGCTTCATCTACCTGTTCCTCAGAGACTTTAGCATTCGGACATCGAACATTAGACCGACCAAAATGGCTGCTTGTCTAATTATCTATTGTCTTTCTTTTATAATCATCACCCTAGATGTAGTTAGACTGAGCATGTATAATTCAAAGCCTACTGCATGGAAGTTTCATATATTCCAAGCTACTAAGTTAATGATAAAATATTCTATTTCACCAATTTCTTATATCTAATGCGTGTAGGAGCAATATCACCAAGTCGTTTTTTCTTATTTTCTTCGTATTCCGAGAAACTACCTTCGAAGAAATAAACCTGCGAGTCGCCCTCGAAAGCGAGAATATGCGTACATATTCTGTCAAGAAACCAACGGTCGTGGCTGATGACAACGGCACAACCTGCAAAATTATCAAGCCCTTCTTCCAATGCCCTTAAAGTATTAACATCTAAGTCGTTGGTAGGCTCGTCTAACAAAAGCACATTTCCTTCCTCTTTCAAGGTCATAGCAAGGTGCAAGCGATTTCTTTCGCCTCCCGACAGTGCCGACACTTTTTTATTTTGCTCGTTGCCAGAGAAATTAAATCGGCTCAAATATGCTCTGGAATTCACTTGCCGACCGCCCATCATTACCAAATCCTGCTCATCTGCGAAGTTCTGCCAAATAGTTTTTTCGGGGTCAATATTTGAGTGAGCTTGGTCAACATAAGCTATCTTAGCAGTCTCCCCCACCTTAAATTCCCCTTTGTCAGCCTCATGTTCCCCCATAATCATTTTGAATATTGTAGATTTTCCGGCACCGTTTGGTCCAATAATCCCGACAATTCCAGCTTGTGGCAACTTGAAGTTCAGACTCTCGTAGAGCAATTTATCGCCAAAAGCCTTCGACACATCAATGGCTTCGATTACCTCTGTTCCAAGGCGAGGTCCATTAGGTATATATATTTCCAACTTCTCATCTAGCTGTTTCTGATCCTGGTTTAACAGTTTGTCATAGCTGTTCAAACGAGCTTTAGCTTTCGACTGTCGTCCTTTTGCACCTTGTCTAATCCAATCTAGCTCGCGCTCAAGGGTCTTACGTCTTTTCGAGGCCTGTTTCTCCTCTGTCGCCAATCGTTTGGCTTTTTGGTCTAGCCACGACGAGTAATTCCCCTTCCAAGGAATCCCCTCTCCTCTATCAAGTTCCAAGATCCAGCCTGCCACATTGTCAAGAAAATATCTATCGTGAGTAACAGCTATCACTGTTCCTTTATACTGTTGCAAATGCTGCTCCAACCACAATATCGACTCTGCATCAAGGTGGTTGGTAGGTTCGTCAAGCAACAATACATCTGGCTCTTGAAGCAACAATCTGCACAAAGCCACTCTGCGGCGCTCGCCACCCGAGAGGTGTTTAACGGTCTGCTCGCCCGGAGGAGTTCTCAAAGCATCCATTGCTATTTCTAGCTTTGTCTCAAGTTCCCAAGCATTAGAAGCATCAATTTTATCTTGCAGCTTCGCTTGTTTCTCCAACAAAGCATCCATTTTGTCGGGGTCGGAGTAGTTCTCCTCCAATCCCATCATCTCGCCAATTTTATTGTATTCGTCGAGAATTGCAACCGTTTCGGCTGCACCCTCTTTGACAATGTCCATAACGGTCTTATCGTCGTCAAGCTGAGGCTCCTGCGGTAAGTAGCCAACGGTATATCCCGGAGCAAACTGCAGGTCGCCCTGAAAATTAGTTTCTATACCTGCAATAATCTTCATCAAGGTAGACTTCCCCGAACCATTAAGTCCGAGTATTCCAATCTTAGCACCGTAAAAAAAACTCAAGTGTATATTCTTGATAACAGGAGTATTAGCCCCGGGAAAGGTTTTACTAACCCGCGACATTGAAAAAATCACTTTTTTATCGTCTGACATTTTATTCAAAAAATTAAATATAAATTGGACACAAAGTTATGAAATAAAAAGAAGTAAACGGTCAGTCCTCGATGACTTTGGCTCTTTTAAACTCTTTTGTTCTGTCGAACAGATAGCGTAAGGTCTTGTGGGTTCTATCGTGAACACCACCTACGGCTTTAAACATTGCTATCATTTTAGGGTTAAAATCTGCCACCCAACTCAATTCCATTCGCTTATACCATGATTTTCGCAACAACACCTCTCTTACTTTGTAAAATATTGCCGATTCAACACCACTTTTTTGATACTTCGGCACAACCCCCATCACCAATACGCGACAGCGATTGACAGTTTTCTGCCTGCGATACCACATCAATTTCAGAATATTTATCAAGTTTAATTTCCCACTTGGTATTTTCTTCAATAGCTGATTTATATCCGGCACCATCATAAATATAGCTATCGGTCGTCCATCTTTGTATACAAACCATATAAAATCTTCATCAAGCATGTATCTCGACCCTTTCAACATGTCGTCTATATCTCTTGGATTGATATTCTTATAGTTCCCATGCTTAGCCCACGCTTGTTCGTATATATCCATAAAGTCTTTTATATACTTCTTCCTATTAGCAAATCTAAACTGCTCATAGACAAATCCGGGCTTATTAAACATCCTCTCCGCAATTCTCCAAAACCTGTCTGGCAAATCAGGACTGGTAATATCAAGCTGATATGAATACTGTTCGTAGTAGGTCTCAAAACCATACGTTTTAAACAGGCTCTCGTAATATGGCAAATTGTACTGCATCCCGTAAGTGGGCTGCACAAACCCATCACTCAGAACACCCCAATGAAAAAAATTCTCACCAATATTTACAGGCCCATCAACTGCCTCCATACCCCTGCCTTTCAGCCATTTAATAGCAGTGTCGAAAAGAGCATTTGCCGCATCCTGATTATCAATACATTCAAAGAAGCCAAGACCTCCGGTAAGCTGTTCAAAGCTATGCGCATAGGTATCGACCACAAATGCCGCAATACGTCCTTGCACCTCGCCACCATCCACAAGCAACCATCTGCAAACAACACCGTTTCTGAGAGCATTATTCTTATCAGGATTAAATACATTCTCCACCAAAGCATGTGGTTGACATACCCAATTAGGGTCTCCTTTATATAGTTTATGAGGGAACTTATGAAAAAGCTCTATTTGCTTTCCAGTTCTAACTTCTAACACTTGCATAAACACAACTTTCTCACATATTCAAAATTACACCAAACCGTTTCCAGTTTACAAAGATAATTCTATTTTTTTATACACTCGATTTTTGGGGATATTCAGGTTTTCGGTGGTCGGTGGTCAGACAATAGCCGGGCAGAAAATGTTCTGCCCTTACATTATCGTTTATATGTTGTCGTCATATTGGCTATTGTCATCGCATCATCATAGCATTGTAATGTCGTAGTATCATATAAACAGCCGCCTCCTCCCCCTTCGGGTACTACTCCTTCGCAGGAGGAGAGTTTTTAAATCCCCTCCTCATGGAGGAGAGGTGCCGCAGGCGGGGAGGTTTGTATTTTTAAACCTTAAACAGTTCAACAAATAAACATCGCATTGCCCATACACCTTTTGTAACACCTTGCATATCCAACACTTAGCAAGTGTAAAAAAAAATCATTGTCAAAAATCGAATTTCTCGACAAAAAGTTTTAAAAAGTCGATTTCTCTAACTATCTTTGTGTGCAAATATTTAATATAAAAATCACATTATAATATTATGAACATCAAGGGTATTGAGCACATCGGAATAGCAGTAACAAACTTGGAAGAATCCATCAAGTATTACGAAGGAATTTTAGGCATGAAATGTTATGCCATCGAAGAAGTTGCCGATCAAAAGGTAAAAACGGCATTTTTTCAAGTAGGAGGCACAAAAATAGAGCTATTGGAGTCGACCGATCCCGAAGGTCCAATTGGCAAGTTTGTTGAGAAACGAGGGCAAGGCGTCCACCACATTGCCTTTGCTGTTGATTCGGCAACGAAAGCACTTGAGGAAGTTGGAGAGAAGGGAGTGCAGCTCATCGACAAGACTTCACGCAAGGGCGCAGAAAATCTCAACATAGGATTTCTACATCCGAAGTCTACACACGGCGTGTTGACTGAACTTTGTTCTGTAAACGAATAAAAACTCAAGGTATAAACCCTGCTGAGGAATAAACTTGTTGTGTTTTGTTCCGTGTTGGGTTCTTGAAAAAATACATACAAATGAACAATCAAGAGAAAGTTAAAAAACTTATTGATCTAAGAGCCGAGGCAAAGCTAGGCGGAGGTCAAAGTAGAATTGACAAACAGCACTCACAGGGCAAGTTGTCAGCAAGAGAGCGAGTAGAGCTACTTTTGGACGAAGACAGTTTCGAGGAGTTTGACATGTTTGTAACACACCGTTGCACTAACTTCGGCATGGAAAAGAAGAAGTTTTTGGGCGACGGAGTAGTAACCGGTCAAGGCACTATCGACGGTCGTCTAGTATTTGTGTTCTCACAAGATTTCACAGTGCTTGGAGGCTCATTATCAGAAACTTTTGCAGCAAAGATTTGCAAAGTTATGGACATGGCGATGAAAGTAGGAGCTCCAGTCATTGGCATCAACGACTCGGGCGGTGCACGTATCCAAGAGGGTGTAACGAGTTTGGCGGGTTACGCTGAAATTTTTGAAAGAAACATTCTTGCGTCGGGTGTTATCCCACAGATTTCAGCAATATTCGGACCATGTGCAGGAGGAGCAGTTTATTCACCGGCACTTACCGATTTCATTATGATGACCAAGGAAAATTCCTATATGTTCGTAACCGGTCCTAAGGTAGTAAAAACAGTAACCGGCGAGGATATTAGCACCGAGGACTTAGGAGGCGGACACATGCATTCGTCAAAATCGGGAGTCTCACACTTTCTTGTAGAGGATGAGAAACAAGGACTGATGATGATACGCAAATTGCTGTCTTATCTTCCATCAAACAATCTTGAAGAACCGCCATTGTCGGAAAACACCGACCCTGTAGACAGGCTGGAAGACACTCTTAATGAGATTATCCCCGACAACCCCAATAAGCCCTACGACATGTTTGATGTCATTAGAGCATTGACTGACCAAGCGGAATTTTTGGAAGTACACCACAATTATGCAAAAAACATTATTTGCGGTTTTGCCAAGTTCAACGGACAGCCTGTGGGCATTGTTGCTAATCAGCCTAATTATCTAGCGGGAGTACTAGATATAGAGGCGTCACGCAAAGCTGCACGTTTTGTACGTTTTCTTGACAGTTTCAACATTCCAATTATCACTCTTGTTGATGTTCCGGGCTTCCTACCGGGCAGTGGACAGGAGTCAGGCGGTATCATCACGCATGGAGCAAAGTTGATGTTTGCCTATGGCGAAGCAACCGTTCCGAAGATTACCATTACATTGCGTAAATCTTATGGAGGAGCACACGACGTGATGAGCTGTAAGCAATTACGTGGCGACCTCAACTACGCATGGCCTACTGCCGAGATTGCCGTAATGGGAGCAGCAGGAGCCGTAGAAGTACTACATGGTCGTAAAATACAGTCAATCGAAGATCCGGAAGAACGCCAAAAATATATTACCGAGCACGAGACGGAATACAAAGATAAATTTGCAAACCCTTATCAAGCGGCGGCGTATGGATATATAGATGACGTAATCGAACCTCGCAACACTCGTTTCAGAATCATTAGGGGACTACAAAGTCTAGCAACCAAGAAATTGGTAAATCCGCCTAAAAAACATTCAAATATTCCATTATAATCACAATTGTTATGAATATTTCTTTAGGAATAATTTTAAGAGCAGCTAGCATTGAATACGCATGGATTGTGGTGCTAGTCGGATTTATTATTGTTGTAAGTGCGTTAGCACTGTTGTTCTTTGTCTTCTCGCAGGTGCCTGTAATAATGAGCAATATCAACAAACGCAAAAGACTAAGAAGCTATAAATCTGCAGTAAAATCAGCTGCCAAAGAAAGGGCATTGAAAGATGCCGAGCAAGCAACACACACAGGAGATGAAGGCATCGAAGGTAACGTTGTAGCAGCAATCAGCCTCGCTATCCATAGTTTCTTCAACGAGATGCATGACGATGAGGCTGCCATTGTTACTATCAAGAAAGTAAGGAAGGCTTATTCTCCATGGAGTTCTAAGATTTACGGGGTCATGAACAACTGGCCCAAATAACAATTCTGAAACAGAGAAAAATGAAAAAGTATAAATTCAAAATAACAGGTTACGAATACGAAGTAGGCATAATCAATGTCGAAGACGGCGTTGCAGAACTTGAAGTCAACGGCACAAAGTATTCGATTGAGCTAGAGCAAGAATTAACGCAGAGCAAAAAAACCCCTATCGTAGTTCAGCAGAAGGCAGCAATCAAACCGGGCGAGGGAGTAATAGTACCAGACAAATCAGGTACATCTAAATTAAAAGCTCCGCTTCCGGGCACTATTTTCAAAATGCTTGTCAAAGAAGGCGATACAATTGCCAAAGGACAAACGGTTCTTATAATGGAAGCCATGAAAATGGAGAACGAGATTAACGCCGATAAAGCAGGTGTTGTTTCAGCAGTAAAAGTTAAGGAAGGCGATGCTGTTCTTGACGGCGACGTATTAATAGAAATAAGCTAAAACGCAACCCTGATTATTATGAGAAAAACAATATTACTACTACTCACCTTTATAGCCGGCTTTACGACATCGGCTTTTGCAGATGTCAGAAGCGAGCTTATAAAAGGGAAGTGGATAAATAGCTCGGACGACAACATAACCCTTGCCACTTACGATCCCGACAAGAGTTACGAGGAAGAACTGTCAACCGCATCTCGATATAAGACCCTGAATTTTAAGGCTGATGGAACCTTTACAATGGACTCCATAAAACAGCGCTACAATGGTCAATGGAGCTTAGATGGCAACACTGTCACAATGACATTTATGCCAAAAACAGTTACACACTATCGTCCAAAGTCTGACCCCAACAGCCTAGACGGCAACTACGACTACTTCGATGAAGAGTTGCAGCTTCCGACAAGACTACTAACCTTAAATAGTGGTGAGCTTGTTGGCGACGGACATGCATACCTCAATTACAGCGACGCAATGTCAGGGCTAATGAACTTCTGGGAATTTACCGGGTTTGCAAACTTTACGTACAAACACCTTATTATGATGATAATCGGACTGATTTTCATCTATCTTGCAATCAGGTATGATTTCGAGCCACTACTACTAGTACCAATTGGCACAGGTATTATAATTGGGAATATCCCTATGTTTCAGGCCATAGACTTCAATCTGAAACTAGGTATTTATGAGCCGGGCTCTGTATTATTCTACCTATATCAGGGAGTTGTACAAGGCTGGTATCCCCCATTGATATTCTTAGGCATTGGAGCAATGACGGACTTCTCGTCTCTCATTTCAAACCCGAAGCTAATGTTCCTGGGAGCTGCTGCGCAAATAGGTATATTTGTCACCTTTATCGGAGCTATTTATTTGGGCTTTGAACTACCAGAAGCAGGAGCAATAGGCATCATTGGTGGAGCTGATGGCCCAACAGCCATATTCCTATCCTCGAAACTTGCCAACGGTCTGAATGTACTTCCGGACGGCACGACCGTAAAAAACCTCATCGGACCCATTGCCATTGCAGCATACTCGTACATGGCTCTTGTTCCTGTGATACAACCACCTGTGATAAAACTTCTTACGAGCAAGAAGGAAAGAGTAATCAAGATGAAGCCTCCACGCGCGGTTTCAAAACTAGAGAAAATACTCTTTCCGATAATAGGATTAATTCTTACAACAATGATTGCACCTTCTGCAATATCACTGTTGGGGATGCTATTCTTTGGCAACTTGCTTAAAGAATCAGGGGTAACAAAACGCCTTGCAAACACAGCAAGTAATCCTCTGATAGACACCATCACAATGCTTTTGGGCATAACAGTGGGAGCATCTACGCAAGCAGATGTTTTCCTTACGACTTCGTCAATAATGATATTCCTACTGGGAGCTGTATCTTTCGTTATTGCAACGGCAGGAGGTTTACTCGGAGCTAAGTTAATGAACGTATTCCTTCCAAAAGGCAAGAAGATCAACCCTATGATTGGTGCAGCCGGAGTGTCGGCGGTGCCTGACAGCGCACGGGTTGTACACTCCATGGGCATAAAAGAAGACCCCTCCAACTACCTATTGATGCACGCCATGGCACCTAACGTGTCGGGAGTGATTGGTTCGGCAGTTGCCGCGGGTATCCTGCTAAGTTTCTTGATGTAGAAAAGTTAGAAATTACCATATCAACGCATCGGCAAGGTTTTGTCGGTGCGTTTTTTATTGTTAAAGCTCCAGTCCTGTTGTTCTTTGTGATGTTTGCTTATAAAGCAACTGATAAACAGTGCAAAGAGTAGTAATAATTTCATATCTTTGTATAGTTAGTATAGCTAGATCTATTTTTAATCGGTAATGGTTCAGATATGTTGAATGGTAATAAATAAAATGCAAGGAACAGTCGTTTTAATGATGAATTGTAAATAGTTAATTATAAACGAAATGCAAGCAGCAAATACATATCATATAGGCGGACAGCTTGACGATGAAATCGAGCCTGCGAGATTCGCTGACACCGCTAAAAACAAGCAATCATGGAGGCAAACGGGACTTTACTATTATGGAGCTAGGTACTACAATCCACGTATAAGTCTGTG
>JBKECW010000115.1:0-1687 GCA_047975005.1 Bacteroidales bacterium
CTGCCTTCTACGTCTCGCCTTTTTCAATTCCAATCTCCTCGCCTTCCTCCATAGCTCTTTCTATGTTGGATTTATAAATATTGTGGTTGTCTCTAAAGCTTTTAAGACTGCTCTGATAAGCCTCCATCTCGGCATGATTGAACTTGGCTACCTCCGCTATCTCGAATATCTTCTCAAACACTCTCTCCTGCAAAGCCCGGGGACGCTCCTGCAAATAAACCAAATTCTTCAAAGTAAAGAGCCACTTATCTCGCATAGTATGCAACTCATGCTCCTGCTTTGTAAACTTGGGAATCTCAACATAAACATACATCAGCTTGTCAAAAATATCTTGTTACGCTCATTCTTCAACTCTACTTTGTGAACAGGCTCAGGATTATCGTATTCAGTATCTATCAGAAAATCAAGTATACCAACAGTGTAAACAGCATCCAGCTTAAAATCCCATTCGCCCCTCTCTGCCTGCTCGCGGATGGGATAGGTGGAATAGTAAATACTACGATCCTTAAAAAAATGCCTGTCAATACTTCTGTATCTCTACAATAAAGCGATGACCATTCTGACCCTCACAATAGATATCAAAAATCGCCTTTCTATCAAATTCAAAATCAAGAAGATGCTCCGTAGGCTTATAGCTAATGTCCTTAATACGGTGATTAGGCGAAAGGTCGGGGATGATGTCATTCAAAAAATCAATCAAAATATCCTTGTTCAGCTCAGTAGCAAACAACTTCTTGGAACCGAGGTCTGTCAGCGGATTTAGGTATTTCTCAACTTTACTCATGACTGTTGATTTTTATATCCTCTTGCAAAGGCAGAGATTTTTTGTTGATTTGTTTAGGGGTTGGGGTTAGGACTTAGAGCCTAATAGAGAAGATGTAAACAGGAAAAATCCAATATTCATCGTAAAGGATAGATGTTCGTTGATATATATGCGAAGTAATGCTTCCAGCAAGCATCCCTTTTCGAACAAAAAATAAATATATTCGACGATACGCTAATAATTAAACTTATAAACATCGAATAAAGTTTATTTTCTTTATTTTTTGGAACATTGACTGCTATTTTTGGGTGTAACAAAAAATAAAAAAGACATGAAGACAAGACAAAAGTACAAAATTATTCTATGTACCATAACGATGTTACTTGGAAACATGCTGCTCGGTGGGTGTGCGAAATCAGATAGCGACTTCGCTGATGATAATGCTGGGTCGGGTAAAAGGCAACAAGACGGCAGAGCGTCTGTTGTTGTTGCACGGTTCAGTGGACACGGCAATTAAAAGCTATAAAGGTAGTTGATGCTCTAGAATACACGAACGTCATTGCGAGGAGCTGGCGACGAAGCAATCTCCTGCAACAAAGAGCAGATTGCCACGCTGACGCTCGCAATGACGAATGATTAAAAATAACAAAAGCATAAAGCCTATAGCTTACAGCTTATTGCAAAATTATAAACATATGAAAGCTCTATTCATATCACTATACACATTATCAGCAATCTTGATTTGTTTGAATTTTGTTTACGACTGGAGGTACTTATTCAGCCTTTCTTTCGCCCTGCCATTTTTGACGACAGGCAACTTTATTGCTTATCTTTACAGAGAGAAGCAAAAGAACAAAAATACCCCACGAAAAACCGACACCAAACTACTAAAAACTATCATATTACTTTTACTTGTATCTGTAA
>JBKECW010000116.1:0-21589 GCA_047975005.1 Bacteroidales bacterium
CTCGTCCGAGTTGTGCTGTCGCAATCCATTTACTACGAGAGAGCAAAAAACTGGAGATATGGGGTTATACTCTTATTTTTTACACTGGCATTTTCGTTTACAGGCTACTTGCTGCCATGGGACCAACTGTCGTACTGGGCAGTAACGATAATGGTCAATATCTTTGAATACGTCCCTTTTGTCGGCAAAGATATTGCTCTTTGGATGAAAGGCGGGGAAGATGTGGGACAACAAACACTACTAACTTTCTACACACTGCATACAGGGATATTACCGTTGGTATTTTTGTTTCTGATGATGGTGCATTTCTATCTTGTCAGAAAAGCAAAGGGTGTAACTTATGTGCTGCAAGAAGGCGAAGAAGACAAGAAAGTCGACACCTACCCGCATTTGGTACGACTAGAAATAATAACGGCATTGGCAACACTTGTTATACTCTTATTACTCAGCACATTGTTCAATGCTCCTCTGAAAGACATGGCAAATCCGGAGATAACTCCCAATCCTTCTAAAGCTCCTTGGTATTTCATCGGCTTGCAAGAGATGCTACTTCATTTTCATCCTTTCCTGGTATTACTCACTCCGATAGCTCTCGCCGTTGTTTTATTCATAATGCCGAAATGGGTGTGTATAAAGGAAAAGGTCGGGCATTGGTTTGGTGGTTGGGAAAACAGAAAACGAATAATCAACACGGCATGGCAAAGTGCTGTTTGGACTTTATTTATCTGCATCGGTGATGATATTTTAAGAACAGTATCAGGCGCAAATATTGACACCGGAGGTGTTTACGGAATTATTCTTTATATAGTATTTTTACTTCCTCTCGCATTAATCTATATGAAGAACAAGGGCACAGACCTCTCCTTACTTTCAATTCTTATATTCACATCTGCAACAAGCAGTTATATCGCTATGGGAATTATAGCCCATTTTTTGAGAGGAGAAGGAATGACCTTAATATTTTTATAGACATGGAACAGACTGAAAACAAAACGAGCAGGAGAGGCTTTCTGGGCAAAGCTGTCGGAGTAATAATTGGTTTACAAGTATTGATATTGAGTTTTTCGTTCTTTAGGAGCAAGAGTTCAACAACAGAGAAAAAAGACAAGTGGATAGATTTGGGGCATACCGACCAATTTGAGAATGGGAAGACTTACGGTTTTCCTGACGACAAGTTATTTTTGCATCGCACGAAGGACGGAGCTTTTCTTGCAATGTCGAGTAAATGTACGCATCTAGGCTGTGCCGTAACGATGGATACCGAGACCTACGAATTTGTATGCCCTTGTCATGCCTCGCAGTTTAGCTCTATGGGCAATGCCACAAAAGGACCTGCCAAGCGAGCTTTGAACTACTACCCTATCAAAATCAACGGCGACAAAATCAGTGTTGACCTGGGCAGCACTCAAAAAAGACAAGAGTTTAAGAAAGAGCAGCTGACGGTGGTGTAGTAAATAATAAGAACAAGAATTTTACTCAAAATATAATTTCGTATAATGGCAGAATCTTCAAAACATAGGACATATAAGCTTTATCTACTACTAGCAATAGCAGTGCTTATCCCACTCTTTGTTATCAAGCAAATATATTTCCCTGCAAAGAATATAATGGAGGGCAAGGCGGAGTATGTAGGGAGAGAGTCGTGTGTTGAGTGCCATGCTACTGAGTTTAACGATTTTATCGGCTCCGACCACGACCTAGCTATGGATACTGCCATCGATGCCACCGTCAAGGGAAACTTCGACAATGTTAGCATTACCCGCCCCAACGGAGAAATTCACAAAGCATATAAGAAAGATGGGCGTTACTACGTGCTTACCGACGGCGAAGACGGCAGCATGAAAGAATATGAGGTGAAGTATGTATTTGGGCATGAGCCGCTTCAAAACTATTTAGTAGAGTTTCCGGGAGGGCGATTGCAGACACTGGCATTGACGTGGAGTGTCAGAGACTCGGCGTGGTTCTATATGGCAGACTCGGTTTATCGGGACATAAGTGTCAGCCACGACAACTGGTTGCATTGGACAAATCAGTCGCAGAATTGGAATTCCATGTGTGCATTTTGTCATTCGACCGATTTAGTAAAAGGCTATGACTCCGAGACCGACAGCTACCACACCACATGGAGCGAAATAGACGTCAGCTGCGAGGCGTGTCATGGTCCTGCATCTCTGCACTTGGAGTGGGCAGATTTGCCAAAATACGCACAAGACAAATACGAAAACTATGGGCTTGTATCGCGCACTAGCGGTCTGAGTAGCAGACAGTTTGTAGAGCAATGCGCCCGATGCCATGCACGTCGGGGAACGCTCAGCGACCTTGACCCTACGGACACGAGCATGAGTAATTTTATGCTTCCAAGCCTACCAATGTCGCCACATTTCCATGTGGATGGGCAGATAATGGACGAAGATTATGTGTTTGCTTCCTTCACACAGAGCAAGATGTTCCAACGAGACGTAAAATGCAGCGACTGCCACAATGTACACTCCGGGCAGTTACTGATGGAGGGCAATGCTCTTTGCTTGCAATGCCACAAGGCATCGGACTACGACACCTACGAGCATCATTTCCACCAAGCTGAAGGAGGAGCCGGCGAAGCTGTCGTATCAGCATACGGCGACACCTACGAAGTTGGCTCGGGAGCGCAATGTATAAATTGCCACATGCCGGCGCAATATTATATGGGAGTAGACCTGCGGAACGACCATAGTTTTAGAGTTCCACGTCCCGACCTGTCAGACGAGCTTGGCACTCCCAATGCCTGCACCCAATGTCATGGCGACAAGACTAATAGATGGGCAGCCGAGCATATCGAACAGTGGCACGGCAAGCAACGCAAAACACACTTCGGAGTAGCCGTTCACAATGCTATCAATGGCAAAGCAGGAGCCGACTCTGCCTTGCTAGACATAATAAATAACGGCGACGACATATTCCCCGCCAATGTTCGTGGCATTGCTTTTTATTATCTAAACCAAGAACAATACAAAGGAGTATTTTTCAGAAATATGACTAGCGACGACCCCACAGTAAGAGGTGCAGCACTGAGGGCGTTCAATCTTGTCAACATTGAAGATGCAAAAGATATCTTCCCAATGCTGAGCGACAAAAGCAAATCAATCAGAATTGATGCTGTAATGAAACTTGCCAATTTCCCGAGAAATGAGATACCCGAAAAATACAGGGACGCCTTTGCAAGTGCGTTAGAGGACTTTGGCGATGCACAGAAATATAATGCCGATTTCCCGACAGGAAAATTCAATCTCGGTAACTACTACACTATCAAAAGCTCATTGGCTGGCAATGTGCAAGACAGTATAGCCTTTTCCGAGAAAGCCGAGAAGTTCTTTGTCAAAGCCTACGAGCAAGACACCGCCATGAGCGAATTTGCACTGCAACTGGCATACACCTACAACAACAAAAACGACCTTCGGAAGTCCGCCACTTACTTCAAGAAATATCTGGATGCAGTACCTGACAATGCTTCCGTTCAATATGATTTTGGTTTACTACTTTCGACAATAGGTACACAAAGGATAAACTCGCTTCAACAGCAAAATCCTTCTTTAGCCGAGAAACACAGGTCTTATGACCTAGCTCTGCAACACTTAGAGAAAGCAATAGAGCTAGACCCTTCAAACCCTGCGTTCAACGTCAACAACATATCACAGATATATCTTTTCTACGGAGATAAAACGAAAGCCAAAGAGGTTCTAAAGTCTGCAATATCACTGCGTCCCAATAACTTAAACGATTATTTCAATCTACTTCAATATTATGCCAACGACAGAAACAAAACAGATGCGGAAGCATTGGCAAGAGAGATTGTTGCTAAATTTCCCGACAACCCTAACGCTCAACAACTGAAAGGCTGGAAACTACAATAAAGCATGGGAATACTCAAACACAAATCCATACAAAGATCGCTGTACGTAGTCGCCATCTTGTTCGTTGTCGGATTAGGACTGCAAGCATTTCTAGGCTCCTTCGACCTGACACTATTAGAATACCCTTGCAATATAATCATCATATCAGCCATATTGTTATTCGCAATAGTAATGTGCAAGTGTCAGGGAAATCACCCCGTAACACGCTTTCTATGCTCCGGAGCAGCAGCCCTATCTGCCCTACTCTTCATCGGCATTCAAAGTCTGATTTTAGGACTGACACTACAAACTCCCGATACAAACCTGAACGACATACCATCGCTCTTGGGCATACGTCAAATGACAAGCTACTACCCTTTTATAACAAGCTACCTGTATCTACTTATCACTCTGAGTTTTATATCGGCAAAAAGACTAAGTCTCAAATTCGACACACTGAATATAGGTTTTTTTCTTAATCATGCAGGTCTACTTATACTACTGACAGCCACAGGATTGGGAGCTGCCGACAAGAAAGAGCTTCGTGTTTCTATTATGGAGGGACACAAGGTAGACAAAGCCCTAGACCGACATAATAAATCGGCAGACCTACCTTTTACCATTGCTCTAAAGGACTTTAGCATGCAGACTTATATGCCCAAGTTGGTACTAGTAAATACCGAAACAAAACGCTTTATTCCTGACGGCAAGCCTGAGTTTTGGGACATCGATACGACAAAAAGCAGTTTCAGCTTGCAGGGCTATCGTTTCGAGATAAAGCAATATCTGAGCAATGCCGTAAAGGTAGGAAATATTTTTGCAGAAAGTGAAGATATTGCAGCACCTCCTGCGGTAAAAGTATGTACGTCCGACAAACATCAGAGTGCATGGGTAAGTTGTGGAAACAGCGAGCAGGTTTACACAATGATGCTCGTCGACAAAGACGTCAGTCTTGCAATGTTAACACCCGAGCCTAAGGAGTTTGCATCGGAACTTACAATTTTGCAAGATGGCACAACAAAAGATGCAAGAGTTGCTGTCAACAAACCTCTGCACATAGGAATGTGGAGTATTTATCAGACCACCTACGACGAGAAAGCTGGCAAGGCATCGAAACTAAGTGGCTTGCAGCTAATCTACGACCCTTGGCAAAGGCTTATTCAGCTTGGATTTGGTATGCTGATAATGGGTGCTATTACGCTGTTCTGGGGCTACGGAACAAAAAAGGAGAAACATGGACTGGAGTAAATTCTTATATTTTATGCTACCTGCCGTGCTGCTGTGGATTATCGGTGGCATAGGAGTTTTGACTAAGAGTCGCATACAAAAATCAGCCGTGCTATTTTACTCGCTAGGCATAGTACTGATTTTAATATTTGCAATCGGACTTTGGCTCACCCTCGGCAGGCCTCCCCTGCGCACAATGGGCGAAACTCGCCTGTGGTACTCCATATATATCAGCATTGCGGGGCTGTTCGTCTACGTAAAATGGAAATACAAATGGATGCTCGGCTACTCTGCCGCCATGGCAACAATGTTTCTGATGCTAATTTGCGTCTTCCCTGACGTGCAGAATAAAAACCTGATGCCTGCACTGCAAAGCCCGTGGTTTGTGCCACACGTATCGGTATACATAATATCGTACGCCTTGATGGGAGTTGCGACAGTATTGGGAATACGAGGACTGATAATCTACAAGTCTGGCAACAGCATTCCCGACACCTACACTCAGCGTATTGACAGGATGGTCTACGTCGGTTTAGGTTTTTTACTACTAGGCTTGACAATGGGGGCGCTATGGGCAAAAACCGCATGGAGCAATTATTGGTCGTGGGATCCAAAAGAGACATGGGCATTTATCACCTGTGTGATATATCTGATTTTCATCCACTTGCGCAAGAGCTACCCCAAGTTAGTCAGAAGCTCACTTATCATCCTCACCCTTGCCTTTATCAGCCTGTTAATCACATGGAAGGGAGTCAACTACCTACCATCGGCAAGAAATAGCATGCATACTTATTCACAGGAGTAAGATTGTAATCATTTCACTACCTTTGCAAAAAACAAATAGATGAAGACTCTAATTCTAATGCGGCACTCGAAGGCTGAGCCTTACGGTTATGACGACGACTATAACAGAGCCTTGACAGACAAAGGTAAATCCGACGCACAAAAAGCCGGAGAGGCTTTGGCTCAACGGAATATTATTCCCGACACCTTTGTAGTCAGCTCGGCAAAACGAACACGGCAGACAGCAAAGGGAGTAATCAAAGCATTAGAGTTAAGCTACGGAGAACTTGCCACAGAAACCGATGTTCTTTACGAATGCGGGTCTAGCGACATCTTTCTATCTGAAATTCATAAGATTAACAAGCCTGTTAATACTGCAATGATTGTTGCCCACAATCCCTCGGTTCATTATATTTGTCAGATGCTATGCAACGAGAAAATTCTCAGCTTTCCTACTTCACAATTTGCTGTCGTAGAGTTTGATACTGAGGATTGGACAGATATAGAGTTTGGCAAAGGTAGCATGATTGAGGTAGTAAATCCTAAGCAATAAAATTATGCAGCTCTTCTATTCTCAAAATATAGTCAATGGCAACATCGAACTTGATAGTCAAGAATCGCAACATTGC
This sequence comes from Bacteroidales bacterium, assembly GCA_047975005.1. Lineage (GTDB taxonomy): Bacteria > Bacteroidota > Bacteroidia > Bacteroidales > Prolixibacteraceae > JBKEAJ01. The sequence goes on from JBKECW010000116.1 coordinate 6,509, forward strand.
AGCAAAGTACTACGCAAAACCATCGGCGATACGGTTTTTGTCACCGACGGACTGGGGAATTTATATACAACAGAATTGCAAGAAACAAAAGGCAAAGTATGCAAGTTGAAGATTGTCGAAATTGAAAAAAAGAATACCGGAAAAAACTATAAGCTCCACATTGCAATAGCCCCCACCAAAAGCAACGAAAGGTTCGAGCATTTCATAGAAAAAGCGGTGGAGTTTGGTATCGATGAGATAACGCCACTACTATGCGCAAACTCCGAGCGCAAGGTCATAAAAACTGAACGCCTTGCAAAAACTGCCATTTCAGCAATGAAACAGTCTCTACAAACTCATCTTCCAAAGATAAATGAACTGAAAAGTTTTTCGGATTTTATAAAGGATTCAGGCAACGCAAGTAAATTCATCGCCCATTGCGAAGAAAGCAATAGAAGCAACATCAGTGAGATTGCGCATTCCGATGATATTTTGTTTCTGATTGGACCTGAAGGCGATTTTTCTCAAGGAGAGATAGAGGAAGCACTCGCTAATAATTTCTCTCCCGTCATGTTGGGTCAAAATAGACTACGTACGGAAACGGCAGGCATAGCGGTGAGCAGCTACTTTGCCATGCGTCAGTGATAGCTTCGCTCGCCAAAGATGGTGCTGCCGATGCGCACCATTGTTGAACCTTGCTCTATTGCTATCTTATAATCGCCTGACATTCCCATCGATATTTCGGAAAAAGAGTTATCCTCAGCAAAATATTCAGCTTTTATTGTCTCGAATATCGCTTTCAGATTTTTAAACTCTTGACGGGTTTGCTGCTCGTCGTCGGTGAATGTCCCCATGCCCATCACTCCGACAACTCTGACATTTCCAAACCCTTTATAATCTGCACTTTCGAGTATTTCTCTTGCTTCTTCCATGTCCAAACCGAACTTGGTAGTTTCGTCGGCAATATGAAACTGCAATAGGCAGTCTATCACTCGATTATTCTTTTTTGCCTCCTTATTTATGGCAGCTAGCAGTTTCATTGAATCGACACCGTGAACGAGAGCAATGAAAGGGGCTAAATACTTAACCTTATTACTTTGCAGGTGTCCAATAAAATGCCATTCAATATCTTTAGGCAAAGTCTCGTATTTCCCTGTAAGCTCCTGCACCTTATTCTCTCCAAATATCCGTTGCCCACAGGCATAGGCCTCTTCAATACAGGCAGCGGGGTGAGTTTTGGATATAGCTACAAGTTTTACTTTATCGGGAAGTTCTTTCAATATTTGCTTTATATTATTGGAAATACTCATCGCTTCTTTTTTCTGCAAAGATAGGACGAAGCACGCAGTCTATCCAATTTTAAGAAACAAGATTTACCGATGACTGTGTTATTCTCAATAATTAGACTATATTTGCAGAGCAGAAAAATAAGAAATAAACAGATGAAACGAGCCACGAGAAAAAGTCTAACATAAGTATGATTATACTGACGAGATAGGTGTGGCAAATAAAAAACAAAACATAAACACATGAAACAATTATCATTAATCTTAAACGCAGTCCTACTTATAGCGGTAGTTTGGTTATTCATAGCGGTTTACGGCAACAAAGGGAGCGACACAACTAACTCAGACACAACACCTTCGGCTTCACAAGACGAATCTGATTTTAACATTGCCTACCTCAGAGCAGATTCGCTTATATTGAACCTGCAAATGGCTGAAGATTTGCACGACGAATTTTCCAAAGAGCAACAAAAACTCACTCAACAATATAGCTCAAAGCGTGCATCTGTAGAAAGAGATATGAATGCGTTTCAAGAAAAGGTGCAAAGGGGAGGATTTCTAACAGAAGCAAGTGCACTAAGCGAACGAGATAAACTTGCAGCAAGAGCAGAGAGATTGCAAAGAGAGGAGCTAGAAATGTCGTCGAAACTTCAAGAAATACAACTCAACAATACAAAAACTGTTCGAGACACACTAATAAGTTATCTTGAGAGATTCAATGCCGACAAGAAATACAGCTACATAATCACAGGCGAGAGCGTTTTGATAGGCAAGGACGGATGCGACATCACTCAGGAAGTTCTTAATGCACTGAACGAAAAATATTCGGCAGAAAACGGAAGTGCCAACGCAACAAAATAGGAACTACAACAAAAAATATTTACAACAGGTATCAAAGAGATTTGATGCCTGTTTTTGTATATGGACAAACCCGCACGAAAATATTTTGAGAGAATAGGTGTTGCTAACGAAAGTAATGACTTCGGACTTTTAAACGACAAGGATATATTTGTGGTGATACCTTGCTACAACGAAGGCGACATAGACAGAACCATATCGTCAATAAGAAAGTCGCAAGAAGCGTGCAATATTAGAGTACAGCTTGTGGTGGTGGTAAACTCGCATATTGATACGCCCAAGCACATACTTGAGCAGAATGCAAAGACAATCAGGCACTTAAACACAATAGAAAGAAGTGCAAATTTTGTCTGCCATACGATTAGTCTTTCAATCGAAAACAAGAAGGAGGCAGGAGCAGGGATGGCAAGGAAAGTAGGGATGGACAGCGTTGCACATCAAGCATCAAAGCAGAATAGAGAAGTGATTATCTGCTCACTAGATGCCGATTGTCTTGTGTCGGAAAATTATTTTGAAGAGATTAAAAATAGCTTTTCAAACAAGAGGTGCTTTGCAAGCACTATTTATTTTGAGCATCGTTTTAAGGAAATCGCAGACGATGAACAACGAAAAGGGGCAATAATTTATGAACTTTTTATGCGCTATTACTTTCATGCCTCAAAGTATTACGGACTTCCCCACCCGATGTACACAGTAGGCTCATGCTTTGCTGTAACATCGTCGGCATATATCAAAGTGGGCGGTATGAACAAGCGCATTGCCGGCGAGGATTTTTATTTTCTGCACGCCCTGACAACATTGGGAAAGATCGGTAATATAAGCAGAGCTACGGTCTACCCATCTGCAAGAATTTCTGACAGAGTACTATTTGGCACAGGTGTAAGCATAGGCAACTGGACACAAGGCGACAGGTCAATTATGGAAGCCTACCCCTTGGTAGCTTTTGAGGAGCTTGGCAAATTTTGGAGTATTATCGAGAAGCTGTACTCCAAACCACTACATGAAATTGAGCATATTCTCTCTTCGCACTCTCCTGCGGTATTGTCGTTTATGAAAAAAAACAATAAAGATTTATCAAAACTCCTAAGTATTGGCAAAAGTTGTACAAGCTCTAAAACCTTTGTGCAACGAGTGCCTACATTCTTCACAGCCTTAGATCAACAACGCTTTCTTCGTAGCTACAAAGATGGGAATCCGCATAAAGACTTAATCACCGAAGCGACTCAGCTACTTGATTTGATGGGCATTACAAGCAATTCTGAGTCTATCGACATTTTAACTCAATATAGAGGACTAGACAGGCAAATTTAGTTAGCTATATTGTATATTTGTAGAATTACATTACCTTTGAAAATAAAAAAACTTAGAGCAATGAGAAAAATATTACCTTTATTAGCAGCATCAATGTTTGTTCTGCTATTTAGTTCGTGTGGTTACAACAAAATGACAGAGTTGAACGAAGGCGTCAAAAGTAGCTGGGCACAAGTAGAAAACGTATATCAGCGTCGTGCCGACCTTATTCCCAACTTGGTAAACACAGTAAAAGGCTATGCTGAGCACGAACAAGAAACTCTAACAGGAGTTGTAGATGCACGCTCCAAAGCAACAAGCACGACTATTGATGCCAACAACCTAAATCCGGAAACAATGCAGCAATTCCAGCAAGCACAGGATGGTCTGAGCTCTGCATTGTCAAAGCTAATGGTTGTTGTAGAAAGATACCCCGACTTAAAAGCTAATCAGAATTTTGCCGACTTGCAGGTACAACTAGAAGGCACAGAGAACAGAATTACTGTGGAACGCAAGAATTTTAACGATGCCACAAACAACTACAATACATACATAAAGAAATTTCCTCAGGTGATATATGCAGGTTGGTTTAACTTTAAGGAGTTGCCCTATTTCAAAGCTGCAGAAGGAAGTGATAAAGCTCCGGAGGTACAATTCTAGTAAGAATAATCATGGGCAAATCCCTATTCACAGAAAACGAACAACAACAGATAGTTGAGGCAATAAAACTAGCAGAGCAGAACACATCTGGAGAGATAAGAGTCCACATCGAGAAGCGATGCAAGGGCGATGCACTGCAAGAAGCAGCAAAAAATTTTGGCAAATTAAAGATGCACAAAACAGAGCAGAGAAATGGCGTCCTTTTTTACTTTGCATACGAAGACAAAAAGTTTGCCATCTACGGCGATGAAGGTATAAACAGAAAGGTTGCCGATAATTTCTGGGACAGCATCAAGGAAGAAATGCAAGCCAGTTTCAAAAATGGCAATTTTCTTGAAGGCATCTGTCAAGGCATAGAAGCTGCCGGCAAACAGCTAAAATCCCACTTCCATTACAAAGATGATGACAAAAACGAGCTTAGTGATGAAATATCTTTCGGCTAGCAACTAATAAGACATGCAAACAGCAAATACAAGACACCTACTACTCTCCACCCTACTACTGATATTCAGCTTGAGTATTTCTGCTCAGGACATACCACAACGCCCAGGAGAGGACAAGTTGGTTAATGATTTTGCCGAGATACTAAGTCCTCAGCAAGAGGAAAGTTTAGAGCAATATCTTGTCCGCTTTAACGACAGCACAAGTAGTCAGATTGCAATTGTTACCACTAATGATTTTGGCGGAACAGACATTGCCGACTACGCGCAGAAGCTGGGTCAGAGCTGGGGTGTGGGACAAAAGGATAAGAACAACGGCATTGTGGTAGTAGTGAAACCCAAGCGTGGAAATGCAAGGGGCGAAGCCTTTATTTCGGTAGGCTACGGACTTGAAGGTGCAGTTCCCGATGCCTTGGCAAATAGGATTGTAGACAACGAGATGATACCTCGCTTTAAACAGAACGACTATTACGGAGGGCTATATCGAGGAGTGAATCTGTTGATTGGTTTATGCAAAGGCGAATACACTGCCGACAATGTTGCAACAGGCGACAGTCCATTCAAGCGTTTTCTCAAAATTCTTTTCGTAATCGGAATAATCATATTAATTGTAGCACTTCGTGCAAGTCCGGGAGGTATATTAATTAGTAGCGGAGGTTTTCGAGGCGGCGGCTTCGGTGGTGGCTTCGGAGGTGGTGGCTTCGGAGGTGGCAGTTTCGGAGGAGGTTCGTCGGGCGGATTTGGAGGCTTCGGAGGTGGCAGTTTTGGTGGTGGTGGAGCAGGCGGAAGCTGGTAGGTTTTTTCAGTGAAAAAATTGTTATTTTGACGGAATTTGGCTAAATTGCGTCAGTTGATTGACGCAATTATGAAGATTTTAATTAGAGACCTGACGGAAAATATTATCAATAAGCTACAAGCCAATAAGGTTTTGGTGGTTCTTGGAGCGCGCAGGGTGGGAAAAACCATACTTATAAGGGAGATATTAAACAGACTTAATGAGCCTGCACTCACACTAAACGGAGAAGACATCAACGTACATGACCGACTAGCCACTCGGAGCATTGAGAATTACAAACAACTTTTAGGGTCTTACAGACTGCTTTTTATTGATGAGGCGCAGAAAATTCCTGACATCGGCTCGAAGCTAAAATTAATGATTGACGAGATTGAGGGATTAAAAATCATTATATCAGGCTCATCGTCATTTGACATTCACAACAATGCAGGCGAGCCATTGACAGGAAGAAAGTACTCGTTTAATCTGTTTGCTTTATCCGAGAATGAGTTTAAACAAGCAGAAGACCCTATATCAAAGATAGATAAGCTGAAGGAGAGACTTGTATTCGGATGCTATCCGGAGTTAGTTCATTTAGCCGACAGGCAAGACAAGATAGACTATTTGAATGAAATGGTCAGTTCATATCTACTAAAAGACATTCTTATATATGAGAATATCAAAAACTCACAAAAGATATTCAACTTGTTGCGTCTTATTGCCTACCAAATAGGTGGAGAGGTTTCATTACAGGAGCTTGGAAAACAATTGGGGATAAGTAAAAACACTGTTGAAAAATACCTAGACTTATTGAGTAAGGTTTTTATCCTCCACAAGGTAGAGGGTTTTAGTAGAAATCTAAGAAAAGAAATAACAAAAAAATCTAGGTGGTACTTTTTTGACAATGGAATACGAAATGCCGTCATTGCAAATTTAAATTCTTTTGAGACTCGAAATGACATCGGCATACTTTGGGAAAACTATATGATAAGCGAAAGGCTTAAATATCAAGAATACAACAAAGTATCATCAAATAATTATTTTTGGAGAACTTACGAACAGCAGGAAATAGACTGGGTTGAAGAACGAGGCGGCTCACTTTTCGGCTATGAATTTAAATGGAAAGCTGATAAAGCAAAAGTCCCGTCTCAATGGCATGAAGCATATCCTGACGCTTCATTTGAAGTAATAAATGCCGATAATTTTATTCAGTGGATAGCAAAATAAATACATAAACACATGAAACGATACATATTACTTTTAAGCATACTTATTCTAGGCATTGCACCTCTAGTCGTCAATGCACAAGACAGCATTCCAACGGCAGCAGAGACTTCTACGACTGTAAATAATGAGACTGACAAAAGTCAGGCAAACACTTCAAACATACTGTTGGAGCAGCAAGATTATTCGTTCAAGCCTATGACCCTATTGCGAGGCTTGCTGGGAATGGCATTTCTAATAGCCATTGGCTGGTTGTGTTCGAGCAACAGAAAAGGAATATCATGGAAAACAGTAGCACTTGGGCTGGCAATACAGATAATACTGGCAATCAGTATAATGTATATACCGGGAGTAAAAGAGATTTTTGAGGTTTTAGGCAAGATATTCGTCAAGATACTAGACTTTACCAAAGCCGGGAGCGATTTTCTTTTCGGCTCGTTGATGGACAGTTCCAAATTTGGATATATTTTTGCATTCCAGGTACTTCCCACCATAATATTTTTCTCGGCGCTCACGAGTTTGCTGTTTTATTGGGGCATTATTCAAAAGGTGGTATGGGCAATGGCATGGGTATTCTCACGCCTTCTAAAACTGTCAGGAGCTGAATCTTTGTCAGTTGCAGGTAATATATTTTTGGGACAGACAGAGTCTCCATTGATGATTAAAGCCTATCTGTCCAAGATGAACACTTCGGAGATAATGCTTGTAATGACAGGCGGAATGGCAACCCTTGCCGGCGGAGTACTGGCAGCATATATAGGCATGCTTGGCGGCGACGACCCCGTTTTGCGTTTGGAGTTTGCAAAACACCTGCTGACGGCTTCCGTGATGGCAGCACCGGCAGCAATAGTTTTCTCTAAAATGCTAGTCCCCAACACCGAAAAGGTCAGCACCGACGTAAAAGTCAGTAAAGACAAGATAGGCTCAAATGAGCTAGATGCCATATCCAACGGTACATCCGAAGGAGTAAAGCTCGCTGTTAATGTAGCAGGAATGCTCTTGGCATTTATTGCCCTAGTAGCAATGCTGAATTATATCTTTAGCTTTACTGGTAATCTGACAGGTCTGAACAAAATTATAGCCTCGGCTACCGGCGGACAATTCGAGGGGCTGTCCTTACAATTTCTCTTGGGCTATATCTTTGCTCCCGTAATGTGGGTAATGGGAGTATGTTCGCAGGACATTGCGCTAGTCGGACAGCTATTGGGCGAAAAGGTGATAATGACAGAGTTTATAGGCTACATCAGTCTCTCAGACCTCAAAGCAGCAGGGGCATTCCACGAGTACAAATCAATAATCATGTCGACCTATATCCTTTGTGGTTTTGCCAACGTTGCATCAATCGGCATTCAAATCGGCGGCATAGGAGCTTTAGCTCCCAATAAGCGGCAGGAGCTGTCGAGATTAGGACCTCGTGCATTATTGGCAGGGACACTAGCCTCGCTAATGTCCGCCACCATAATAGGGATGATTCTAGGATAGGATGTTTCTACTCAAACAGGTCGTCTTTATCAAGTCCGTCAACTGATTTTTGTTTAGCACTAATGTAAAAAAAGAAGTGTATGAGGACAAACAGTCCCCACCCTATCACCACATAATGCACCTGCCATATATTCTCGTAGTGAGAATTGAGACCTAGAGCAAACCACAGCTCCGAAACCACATTATGCACCACGTATGTAGTAAAGTGAAATCTAAATCCCACATCATAAATCGGAAGATGCATTCTATCCTTTCTGCCAAAGTTCCAACCATTTACGAACATTGCAATGGTATACAGCACTGTTGCCGACACAATTATGTTAAGCGACTCATTTTCTATGCCATAGCTTAGGAAATGTCTGAACACAGTAGCTAAAATCAAGCAGCATAATGCAAAGCCCAAAAGATATTTTGTTATAAAAGTCTTCATAACTAAAGATTTAAAAGTTTTCTGATTTCCTCCGAATAAAATAGATTTATATTCCTATCGACAAACTTAGAGAACAGCTCCTCCCCTAAATCCGTCAAGAAATAATATTTGCGCTCGGGACCCTTGTGTCCCTTCCCTGTTTCATGAGAAAGCACCCCAATATGCTCGTACTTTCTCAACACCCGATAAAGACTTTGCTCCTCGCAGGTCATCGACCCTAAAGACATGCTCTCGACAAATTCTTTAATCTCTCCGACATACTTCCTATCGTCTCTAAGAGCGAGAAAAATCCAAAGAGTGAGCTGTCCCTTCTTGTAGGTTTCCTCCCACGACAATAATAGTTCGTCTAATTTTTGTTCTTTTTTCATCTGTCAAGTTGTATTAATCAATTTGAATAGTACAAACATAACACATCTGTTCTGAGAATGCAAATTATTTAGCAAAAATATTTGTGGAGAAATATAAATTTTACATCCTATGCTTCGTATCGTCCTCTAAAAGACCAAGATAGCTATTGTATCGAGTAGCGGCAATAAATTCGTCTTCCACCGCTTGCTTCACCGCACAATCGGGTTCGTTGGTGTGAGTGCAATTATTAAATCTACAATCATCTGAGTATCTGAATATTTCGGGGAAGAAGTGAGATATTTCTTCCTTTGCCATATCAAGAACTCCGAAAGCCCTTATGCCCGGTGTGTCTATTATCGCACCGCCAAACGACAACCTGAATAGCTCTGCAAAGGTTGTAGTGTGCTTTCCCGACTTATGCCGGCTTTCAGAAATATCTGAGGTTTTTAGCATTAATTTTGGCTCGACAGCATTTGCAAGCGACGACTTCCCTACTCCCGAATGCCCCGCAAAAACGGATGTTTTATCCTTCATTTGTTCTTTAAGCTCGTCTATGCCTTGTCCTGTGTGTGTTGAGGTAAGAAGCCACTCATATCCTGCAAGCTGGTATGTGTCAATCCACTGCGCAAGGTAATCGATGTCATTTGGGTAAATATCTGCCTTATTAAAAACGATGGTTACAGGTATGCGATACGCTTCGGCAGAGGCTAAAAATCTATCAGTAAAGGTAAAAGTTGTTTCAGGCATTTTAAGAGTAACGACAAGGAAAGCCCTATCAATGTTGGAGGCAATAATATGAGCCTCTTTAGATAAGTTTGTAGACTTTCGAATTATATAATTCTTCCGTGGTCTGATGCCTACAATTACTCCTGCACCTTCCACGCCAAGCTCCGGTTCTACTTCCACACTATCGCCCACCGCAACCGGATTGGTATTTCTTATTCCTTTCAGTCTGAATTTCCCTCTGATAGTACACGACAGGACAGTGCCACCATCGCATTCAACGATATATCTGCTCCCCGTAGACTTTAGTACTATGCCATTTATTGTATCGCTCATAAAATTAGGTTAACCAATTCACTTGCGAATATAGTTAATTAATTGACAGACGACAAGGGGCGAGGAAACCAATAAAAACACACACGCCTCATTCTCAACACAATAAACTATACATACAGTAGCATCACAGTCTATCTAAATTATTTTATTAGGCGTAAGCAAAGAATAGTATACGCATATTTTAGATTTCATACTACGAATGCAGTATACTTGCTTTCATCCTTGATGTTCATTTTGTGTCTTTTGTAACTTCACCAAGTTTCGCAAGCCTTGATATTGAACTTTATAGCTCAGACTACTGACATTATGGACAGACTATAATTAATGCATCGGGAGTGCCAGGTAGACAATTTCTTGAAAATACTAACTCTGAATTTGCATATTAAAAAAGAATTGCTACATTTGCATCAAACAAAGACGAGAAAATGAGATTATTCATAAATAATAATTGGTGGCGCATATCGACAGAGTAACTTTTGCCGAATAGAGCGTCGTACCTAATTTTTCAAAAGGTCTGCCGAAATCGGTAGACCTTTTGTCGTTTAATATAATCAAAGTAACAATGAAGATAAAACTAAGACAACACAAGAAAAGAAGTTTTGCTGACCAAATTACTCCCATCAGCATTTACTACAATGTTAGAGACCAATTTGCGGGGAGTTTACTGCTGGAAAGCTCGGAGATTGACGACAAGCACAATTCCCGTTCAATCATCTGTGCAAATCCCATTGGAGGCATAAATCTAATAGACAATGAGTTAAAGTGCTACCATGGCAATAGGCAAAGCTCTAAATCAGTTAATGATATACTTAGCATCACCGACGAGATAAATAATTTCATCGACAGCATCAGCATCAATACAGAAGATGGAGATGTAAACGGGCTGTTTGGTTTTCAGAGTTTTGAGGCGGTCAGATATTTTGAGAGCAAGAAGGCTAACCTTTGTCCGCAACAAAATAATAAAGTCGCCATAATTGACTACAGGCTATATCAGTATGTCATTTGCATCAATCATTTCAACAACGAGATTACTTTTATTGAGAATGCAGCAGAAGAGCATGAACAGACATTAGATAAATTTATGAATATCTCCCTGCATGGCAAATCGAGCTCCTACCCCTTTTCGCTTGTGGGCGATGAGGAGTCGTCATGTACCGACAGTCAGTTTATTAAAAACGTAGAGACAGCCATCGGGCATTGCAAAATTGGCAATATATTTCAGATGGTACTGTCGAGGCGGTATTCGAGAGCTTTCAAAGGCGACGAGTTCAATGTTTACAGGGCTTTGCGGCACATCAACCCATCGCCCTATATGTTTTTTTTCGATTATACATCATACAAGATATTCGGCTCGTCGCCCGAGGCACAATTGCAGGTAGCAGGCGGCGAAGCCATTGTCAACCCCATAGCCGGGACTTACAAACGCACGGGCGACAAGGAGAAGGACATGCAACTGCAAACGGCACTGCTAAACGACCATAAAGAACTAGCCGAACACTCAATGCTGATAGATCTTGCCCGCAACGACCTTAGTCGAAATTGCGAGAAGGTACAGGTGTCTGACTATAAGTCTATTCATCAATATAGCCACGTAATACATTTAGTATCGACCGTACGAGGGCGGCTGGAATCAAATAAGCAGGCTATAAAAGTACTCGCCGACACTTTTCCTGCCGGCACCTTATCGGGAGCACCCAAAATAAAGGCTATACAACTGCTTGCCGACATCGAAGGACAAGCGCGCGACTACTATGGTGGCAGCATAGGCTATATCAGTTTCAACAGAGAAATAAATCAAGCAATTACCATCCGCTCGTTTATGACTAAAGACAATCAAATTAATTATCAGGCTGGCGCAGGCATTGTTCTTGACTCTCAGCCCGAGAGTGAATTACAAGAAGTACACAACAAACTAGGAGCATTGCGAAGTGCGCTGAAACTGGCAGAAAAGATATGCTGATACTGCAGTTTTAAGATACTGTGATAAATAAAATTGGCTATCAGTCTAAAGATCTGAATATCCGAAAATCTCTATAAATAATGAAGATACTAATAATAGACAATTACGATTCTTTCACTTACAACTTACTTCATCTTGTAAACGAAAATGTTACGGGCGAAGTAACAGTGGTACGAAACGATGAACTGAGCATCGAGGATGTAGAAAGTTTTGACAATATAATCTTATCGCCCGGACCGGGACTTCCATCGGAATCAGGGCTTCTACTGCCGATAATTGAAAAGTATAAAGACAGCAAGCCTATGTTGGGAGTGTGTTTAGGCATGCAGGCAATCGGCGAGGTGTTTGGTGCGAAGCTAATCAACATCGACAAGCCGCTACACGGCATAGCAACACCAATTACACACGACGGCAGCCGACTTTTCGAGGGCATACCGCAAACATTTGAGGTCGGCAGGTATCACTCGTGGATAATAGATGCAGACACACTGAGCAAAGACTTAAAGATAAGTGCTTACGACACCAACAATCAGCCTATGGCATTGGAACATAAGACATTGCCTATCTTCGCCGTACAATTTCATCCTGAGAGCATCCTGACAGAATATGGTAAAGAGCTGATTTTAAACTTCTTTAAACAGTGTAACAATAAGGGCTGTTAGTCTGTCATCTAAAAATCCAAATATCCAAAAAATCTAGAAAAATGATGAACTACAAGAACATATTAGCCTCGCTCCTTGCAGGCGAGACTCTCGACGAAGCAAAGTCCTACGAGTTAATGAAGCAAATTGGCGAAGGTGTATTTTCCGACATTGAATGCACTTCGCTCATAACGGCGATGAGTTGCAGGGCTATTTCGCTTCACGAGTTGATGGGCTTTAGGCGGGCATTGCTAGACCTTTGTCGTCCGTTCGACATTGGCGGCATAGACGCCATCGACCTTTGCGGTACGGGTGGCGACGGCAAGAACAGTTTTAACATATCGACTACTTCGTCCTTTGTAGTTGCCGCCTCAGGCTATAAAGTGGCAAAGCACGGTAATTACGGGGTGTCGTCTATCACTGGCTCGTCAAACCTTTTGGAGAGCTTGGGTTTTGAATTTTCAAACGACGCTTCTGTTTTACTGAAATCTCTCGACAAATACAATCTTTGTTTTATTCATGCACCACTTTTCCATCCTGCCTTGAAGAATGTTGCACACATAAGAAGATCGCTGGGAATAAGTACATTCTTCAATATGCTGGGACCTCTTGTAAATCCTGCACGCCCCACCAAGCAACTGGTTGGAGTGTTTAGTCTGACACTAGCTCGAATGTATAATTATCTCTTGCAAGAGGACAATAAGGCTTATGCGGTAGTGCACTCTTTGGACGGCTATGACGAGGTTTCGTTGACATCTGATTTTCAGTATCTTTCCAACAGTGGCGAAAAGATAATATCACCCACAGAACTTGGATTTCCGACAAATACGCCCGATAGCATCTGTGGAGGTGAGAACGTTGAGGCGGCACGAGCAATTTTCTTAAACGTATTGCAGAATAAGGCTACTGAAGCGCAGCACAATGTGGTAGTTGCCAATGCTGCTTTAGCTATCAAGTGTTTTGAGCCGAAACGAAGTTTTACTGATTGCGTATCACAAGCCAATGAAACTATTGTTTCGGGCAAGGCGTACAAGCTGTTAAGCACAATGCTAGGCTGACCTCTGTTTTATTTAGAGTCCGTCTATAAAGTCCAATATCTGCGTTACGCTCACTTTTCGTATTAGTCATTTACACAAGTAAACTCTTAATTCACAAAGTTTCGCAAGCCTTGAACTTTCTATCTCAGACTCCTGACATTATGGACAAGCACTAGTTAAAAATCTGAAAAATGAACATATTAGAAGAAATAGTAGCAAAGCGAAAGTTGAGTTTGCAAAAAGCAAAGGAACTTGTGTCGGTTGAAGAGATTACAATACAGGCACAGCAAGCAACACGGGAAGTTATATCTCTTAAACAGAGCTTGCTCTCGGGAAAAACATCAGGGATAATATCAGAATTTAAAAGAGCATCGCCGTCAAAAGGAGATATAAATATCAATGCTGACGTCAGGCTTATTACAAAAGGTTATACAGACGCAGGAGCAAGTGGTCTGTCGATATTGACAGAAACCGAGTATTTCAAGGGTTCTGACGAAGATTTAAAAACTGCACGAGAGGTAAATCCACGTATCCCAATCCTACGAAAGGACTTTATAGTTGAGCCTTACCAAGTGCACGAAACCAAAGCAATGGGAGCCGACGTTATGCTGTTGATAGCAGCATGTTTGGACAAGAAGACCTTGAAACTCCTCAATAATATTGCTATTGAGCTTGGGCTGGATGTGATATTTGAGATACACGAAGAGCAAGAGTTGGACAAAATTCCTGATAATAACGTAATTATAGGGGTAAACAATAGGAATCTTAAAACTATGAAGGTTGACATTGAAAATTCCATGCACATTGCATCGAGATTGAATAAGGACTTTGTATTGATTGCCGAGAGCGGACTACGAGGAGCAGACGAAATTATAGCCTTGAGAAGTGTCGGCTACAAAGGTTTCTTGATGGGCGAAAGTTTTATGAAGACCAAAGAGCCTCATAAGGAGCTGGAAAAACTAACACGATTGACAATTAGATGATTATAAACACATGAAAATAAAGATTTGTGGATTAAGGGATTATCAAAATATTCAAGCAGTAGACCAATTGGGTGTTAACTTCTTGGGGTTTATTTTTCACGAGAAATCACCCCGCAATATACCATTGACCACAGCACTGCCAAAAAGTAAAGCTGCAAGGGTAGGAGTATTTGTAAACGAAGAAAATTCCAAAATCCTCGACATAGCAAAAGGAGCAGAACTAAGCCACATACAACTACATGGAAATGAGACAACAACACAGGTCAAGGAGCTAAAACAACAAGGGCTTATAATCATAAAAGCTATAAGCATCGGCAATAAGCAGGATTTGAGAAAGGCTCAAAGATTTGATAATATTGCTGATATAATTCTCCTCGACACAAAAGGAAAAGAAGCAGGAGGCAACGGAATAAAATTCGACTGGCAAATAATTGAAGACTATAAGCTAAACACCCCATTTTTATTGAGTGGAGGAATAGACATATCAGATGCAGAAGCAATAAAAAGCATCAAACATTCAAAATTCTTGGGCATCGACATAAATAGCAGATTTGAGATAGCACCTGCAATGAAAGATATTCAGAAGATAAAAGAATTTATAAACGAAATAAGACAATAAGATGATTAAC
>JBKECW010000117.1:0-63548 GCA_047975005.1 Bacteroidales bacterium
ATAAACTCAATGGCTACAAGTGCCATAAGTTTAGAGATTCTCTGCAAATCGGCAAGATGAGTTTTCTCAAAGTTGAAACCAATAGATTTCATCGCTTTGAACATAGTCTTAATGTGCCACATGTCTTTGTAGTTCGAAGATTAGACTCAAACGAAGCATTACCATCAAATCCTTGTGCCAACACAACGTATAATACACTTTGCAACTTTATCAGTGATTTCTTTAAACTAATAAAACAGCAGATACAAACTTTATTTCAATTTGTTACTATTTTGCATGTTTCAAATAATTTTCTATCTTTGTTGTCAAGGTCACTTGAAAACGTCAATGTCCTCAATTTCTGAACATTGATTGTTAATTATTTTTTGTCATGTACTAAGATTTGGTAGTAGATAAATGTTATAAAAAAGGAAATTATTATGGACCGCGAAAAATGTAGTATTATGAAACGAGTTAGTATCGTATTGCTTAGCTGTTTGCTTGCGCTTGCATCTTGTACAAAGGATGAAGACACAGATTTAACCGACCCTCAGTTGGAATTGTATGGCGAAGACCTTGTGTTTGCAGCAAGTTCGTCTAGCGATGTAGTTATTGTGCGTACTGATGCGGAAGTACTGGATATTTCTGCTTCAGAAAGCTGGTGTTCGGCCGAGTACGACAATAATAAGAAGATAATCCAAATAAGTGTGCCCGATAATTTGTCGTTAAAGTCTAGGAATGCAGTCGTAAAAGTAAGACATTCAGGACTTAGTGAAGAAATAAAGGTGGCTCAATTTGGAGTTGAACCGGAAATGATGATTCCTAATAAACTCTATATTCGTGATTTTAAATCGGGAATTGTCACAGCAGAAGTATATTCGAATGTCGATCTAACAATGGAAAGTAAAGCCGACTGGATTTCGGAAGTTCCAAATACTAAGTCTATAACACTAGATGATGTGAAGTACACCTTCAATCTAAAGGTGGAAACAATGTCGGGTGACAAAATTATCCGAGATGGATTGGTAGAGTTTAAGCAAAATGAGGGTAGTCTGACCGATACCATAGTGGTAAGGCAGAAGTTGCTGGATTCCGAAATATACCTGCCCCCAAACATCGACTCTTTAAACAAAGATAAGAAACTCAAAATCGTCTCGTCTACTGTAACTCCCTCAGAATATGAGCCGGGCTGTGAGCCGGAAAAAAGCTTTGATGGCGATTACTCCACAATATATAGCACGCCGGTAGAGGGCGGCAATATTTCTACTATGATTTTTGAATATGAGTTAGACCCCGGTGCTGAAATATTGAATTATGTCCTTTTACATCCCAAAACAGGAGGGTCGGCGGCTACAATAATTGGGAAAGCCTATGTTAATACTCGCGATAATCCAACATTTCAGGAAATAGGAACTGTAGTAGTGGCATATGCCGTTAAGAATCCTGTCAAAATTAATGCACAGACTCCTATCCTGAACCCCAAGACACTAAAGTTAGAAATAACAACAGTTATGCCTACCAATAGACCTGTATCTTTTTCAGAAGTTGAATGTTATGAAAGTTCTTTTGTTAGCTCTGTTGACGAAGATGTAAAATTCTTTACAGATCAAACATTCTCGGAACTACGTCCCGGTTTTGTTACTGAGAATATAGCAGAAATAAAGAATCCTCTCTTACAAAATATTGCAGCATACTTGCATGCCGGGAAATACCCCTCAGAGTTTAGAGTGCAAGAATATGAGCCCTATAGACCATTGCCTTATTTGGCAGCAGAATTGAAGGTTAGTCTGTATTCAGGATATGAGAATCCTACAGGGATGTATTTTGAAGAAGGAGAGACAGTTGCCGTTTTTGTTGAAGATAAAAACTATAGCCAGTTGCAGCTAAAGGTCTCAGACTTTAGTAATAGAAATGGAATAACAGATGAGATTCATGTCTTGAACCCCGGACCAAATATTATTACAACCCGGAGAAAAGGGAATGTCTATATCAGCTATTATACTTCCAATTGGAAGTCAGCTCCTAATGTGAAAGTGCATATTGCTGCTGGACAAATTAATGGCTATTTTGATGCTTCTAAACATACAAATGAAGATGGAGCAGAACTGCTAAATAACGCAGTTAGCGAAATCTTTGATATAAAAGGAAAGTATGTACAGTTGGCTTTTACAACCAATTCTCTGAAAAACTATACAATGTCTGAAATGCATGACCTGACTGTGATATATGACAGTATTGTAGGTAGTCAATACACCATGATGGGGCTAAGGAAATATAATCGAGTGCCTAAAAATCGCATGTTTGGACGTGTCTCATGGAATAAATACATGGTTGCAGATAAAATTGGTGCCGGATTTTCAGACGAGACCATGAATTTTGTAATTAATCCAACAGCTCTTAAAGGGAGGATTTGGGGCCCTGCACATGAGTTTGGACATTGTAACCAGGTGCGCCCGGGAATGAAGTGGGCAGGTACTGCTGAGTGTACCAATAATCTATATTCTGCTTGGATTCAGTATTGTTATGACCCCACAAACCTCAGGTTAGAACATCAAGGTGTAGATGATGAGATCGGTGGTGCTTATAACGCTTTCTTTAAATCTGGTATTATTGATGGTGAAGTTTGGGGAGCTCAAAGTAGTGGGAATTCATTTGTTATGTTGGTGCCATTATGGCAATTACATCTTTATTATCACCTTGCAGGCGAAGGTAACTCTTGGTACAAACCTTATGTGTATGCAGATATATTTGAGGCAGTGAGGAATACTAACGAATCCTATCTTTCTGACGGGCAAATACAGGTTAATTTTGTGAAAAATGCCTGTGATGCTGCAGGGCAGGATCTAACAGATTATTTTAAAAAAATAGGAATGCTTAAGGTTGTAGATAGAGATTTTGCTGACTATGTCAGTGCCCGCCGAACCATAACTCAGACAATGATTGACGAGGCTGTGTCTTATGCCGCTAAATATCCAAAACCTGAAACAGACTACATATACTACATCAGCGCAAACTGTATAGACGCTTTTAAAAACAAAAAACCAGTGATAGGCTACTACAACATGGGAATTTCCGATGTTGCTGGAAATGTGTCCAAAAAGCAAATTGCTCATGGTATCTGGAGGAATGTTGTTGCCTTTGAAACTTATGAAGGAAACACTCTTTCTTCTGCAACAATGGTTGGTGCGGAGAGTCGCGACAGAACTTTCACCAGGGTTCCATATCCTGCAGGCTCTACACGAATTGAAGCGGTTGCCTATGACGGAACACGAACATTGGTGCTGGGAAGTAGGTGAGCAAGAATGGCTCAGAAGTAAATATTAATCAATAGTAGCTTGTGAAGTAGGCTGCCGGGTAATACGATTTTAATAGAAACTGATTATGAATATAACTTTATGATTTATGAGGAAGAAAAGATCTACGTGTATCTATCGTGGTGATAGAATAAACTATCGGAGTATCGTGCCGCTTCTGCTGGTGCTGACTTTGGTTGCTGCCTCAGCTGGAGCTGCAATGGCGCATAATAAAAACTTTAGTAATGAAGATTTGGCTGCAAGTTCCGAAAATAAAGACGAGCGTTGGCAAGGTGCGAGTGCGCAGACTCAGCAAGAGGAGTCGAAGATAAGGAATATTACGGGTAAAATTGTTGATGAGAATGGAGAGCCATTGCCGGGAGCATATGTAATGTTTACAGAGACAGGTACTGATAATCCGGAAATTATGATAATATCATCGATTGACGGTAAATATAGTATAGCAATACCTGATGGTGTCTCCGGAACATTGACCTTTTCGTTTATCGGAACCAAGAAATACACAGAAAGAGTGTCGGATAAGTCAATAATTGATGTCGTGCTGATTTCAGATATTAGTCAAGTGGGAGAGGTTGTGGTTACAGGTATTTTTAGCCGTAAAACTGACTCCTACACAGGTGCTGTAAATACTGTTAAAGCCGAAGAAATTCAACGCTTTGGAAACAGGGATATACTCACAACTATACGTAATGTTGAGCCGGCTTTTAATATAATTGAAAGTAATACCTATGGGTCTAATCCTAATATTATGCCTACTGTGCAAATCAGGGGAAATACAAGTATTCCCAATGTGGGCGATTTACAGGACGAGGCTGCAGCTTCACTAAATACACCCCTAGTTATTCTTGATGGATTTGAGTCTACTATGTCGGTATTGCAAGATATGAATGAAAATGACTTAGAATCAATCACAATATTGAAAGATGCTTCTGCAACAGCTATTTATGGCTCGAGAGGTGCAAATGGTGTTGTTGTTATAACAACAAAACAGCCCGAAGCCGGAGATATGCGTGTCACTTGGCGTAGCGATTTGACCATTGAGGCTCCGGATCTAACTTCCTACGATATGCTGAACGCACGCGAAAAACTTGCTCTAGAAGAAACTGTAGGTTTCTACGAGAGTTCTTCTCCAAGAGTGGAGCTGGCTCTAAAACAGTATTATAATTCTGTGCTAGGGCAAATAAATAAAGGAGTAGATACTTACTGGCTGTCTAAGCCTTTGCGGACAGGAATTGGACAGAAACATAGTATCCGGCTCGAAGGAGGCGATAGAGGTTTCCGCTACTCGGGAACTGTTCGCTATAATGATATCAAAGGTGCAATGATAGGGTCTGATAGAGAGGTGTTTAATGGCGCGTTGAAACTGGTGCTGAGGCATAAAAAAATACTATTCCAAAATAATCTGATGATTGGCATCACTAATCAAGAGAACAGCCCTTATGGAAACTTTTCTCAATATGTGAGAATGAATCCATACTGGTCGGGATACGATGAGGACGGGAATTTATTAAGACGATTGGGGGATTATGGGGATGATTCATATCAGCAACGTTGGCCTCAGCTTCCTAACAACCCTCTGTATAATGCAACACTAAACACCTTTGATAAAAGTGAAAATACAACCATAACAAACAACTTGTCTCTGGAATGGAATATTCTTAAAGAACTGAAATTCAGAGCTCAACTTGGAATTATGAAAACCGATAAATCTTCGGATAATTTTGTACCTCCTACTCATTCAATGTTTGATAATTATGATGGAGACGATATTTTTCGTAAAGGTTCATATACCTACGGTTCCGGCGACGCCTTTTCCTACGATGCGAGCCTAAACTTAGGTTATAATAAGGTGTTTAATGAAAAGCACTTCCTCTTTGCGGGGGCTAACTATAACATACGAGAAAATAATAGTGAAAACTACTACTTCTCGGCATTTGGATTCACAAGTGCTAATGTAGATTATTTAGCTGCTGCAAGATATGCAGATACTCCTCCCTCGGGATCTGAAGGACTTACGCGTTCTATGGGAGTCACCTTTAACTCAAACTACATGTATGATAATAGATATTTTGCTGATTTCTCTTACCGTACAGACGGTTCTTCTCAGTTTGGTGCAGATAAACGTTTTGCTCCTTTCTGGGCCTTTGGACTGGGCTGGAATGTGCATGAAGAGAACTTTTTTAAAAATAATGTCGTAAATCGCTTAAAGTTAAGAGCTTCCACAGGAACCTCCGGGTCTCAGAACTTTAATCCGTACCAGGCAATGTCTACATATAAATATGAGATAAGCGACCGCTATTTTGGATGGACCGGTGCTCACCTTATGGCACTGGGTAATGAAGACCTTAAGTGGCAACAGACCTTTAGTTATAACATAGGGGCGGAAGCCCAATTTATTGATGGTAGAATAAGTGCAGTGTTCGATTACTACAACAAGATAACTGATGGAATGATATCTTCAGTAAATATTCCGTCATCGACAGGATACGATAGCTATATTGCAAATATTGGAGAGGTCGAAAATCGAGGTTTTGAATTTAAGTTGTCCGGATATATACTCCGAAACTATAAAAAAGGACTCTCTTGGAATCTTGGAATATCCGGAATCCATAATGTCAATGAGATTACAGAGCTGTCAGCAGCATTGAAAGAAGCTCAAAGGGCTATGGAAGGTCAGGCGACAACATCGCCAAAAAACTTGTATAGAGAGGGATATTCTATGAACACAATATGGGTAGTAAGGTCGATGGGAATTGCTCCCAGCAACGGAAAAGAAATATTTCTTGATAAAAATGGAGAGATGACCTCGGTTTGGAGCTCTGCTGACCTCATTGACGGAGGAAATACCACACCAAAACTGCAAGGAAATATAAACTCCTCATTCCGACGTAAAAATCTAACCGTAACATTGTCCTTTGGATATAGACTTGGTGGACAGATATATAACTCAACTCTAATAAGTCGAGTGGAAAATGCCGACTATAGATACAATGTTGATAGTCGTGTATATGATGATAGATGGCAACAGCCGGGCGACGAAGCTTCATTTAAGTCCCTGTACGACACAAATACAACTTATAAGTCTACGCGCTTTGTGGAGGATGAAAATACACTTACATTGCAGAATATCAATGTTAGATATGATTTGAAAGCATTCAGGTTTGTCAAAAACCTAGGTATTGAGAGTTTCGTGCTGAATGCAAATGCAGGAAATCTGTTCTACGTTTCCACCGTGAAGCAAGAAAGAGGAACGAGCTATCCGTTTGCAAGAAACTTTGCCCTAGGCTTAAATGTGATATTTTAGTTAATTGTTAAGGTGAATGATAAATGAAGCAGCCAATTTTAATGACGAATAAATGTACAAATAATAACAGTAGGGGCAATGCCTTGTGCTTGCCCGGCTGTTCAACTGTCAACTGAGAAAGGCTGTTAGTCTAATATCTAAAAATCCAAAAATCTGAAAATCTAAAAAAAAAAAATGATACGAATAATTTTGAATATAATAGGACTCTCGGTGCTGTTTGGGCTAATGTCCTGCAACGAGTGGCTGAAGGTTGACCCCGAGGGGCAGCTGCCTAAAGAAGACATGTTCTCTTCCGAAGATGGCTTTACTGGTGCTCTCACAGGAGTGTATATGGACATGAAGAGCAGTAGTACTTACGGTTATAATCTGAGTGTTTATGCAACAGAATGTCTAGTCTCTTCGTGGGATGTTTCGGAGCAGTCTGTAGGAGAGAATATTGGGCGCTTTAATTATGGTGTCTCTGATGTACAGAATATTTTTGAAAGTATTTTTCAACAGCAATATTTTACGATATCTGAAATAAATTCGATATTGAGTGTGATAGACGAAAAAAAGGATGTATTTATAACGGAAGGTCTGTACGAACAGGTGAAAGGAGAGTGTTTAGGGCTGAGAGCATACCTTCATTTCGACCTGTGGCGTATGTTTGGTCCTGTTCCGGGTACAGAGACGGGGCTCGATGTATTGCCATATATGACCACTGTATCTAAGGGCGATCACCCTTATGATATATATCCGGTGTATAAAGCAATTCTGGAAAGTGATATTGCTGATGCTATGGACTTGCTGCAGGAAGCTGAGCAGTATGGAATTTTCGAAGGATACGAATCTATAAGAATGAACTCCGTTGCTCTGAAAGCTCTGAAAGCGCGAGCTGCTCTTTGGTTTGGCGAAACCGATGAAGCTATTGCAAACGCAAGTGCTGTGATAGACTCAACTTCTTCAATATTACCCGATTTGAGATTGGGGAATGCCGATGATTTGTCCAATAGAGATTATATAATGACAGCAGAGCATATTTTTGGAATACACAAATATGATATGTATGATTTTTATCAAAATAACTTTGCAAATCAGCTGCTTACTAAAGGAACCGGACCAGCTTACGCCAATGAATTATACGGCACAGCAGGGCTTGGTGTCGATATTCGCTTGTTGCATCTGTGGGGCGATCCTAATAATGCAGAAGGTAGTACTCCTGCATACTCGATAAAGAAATATCAGGTAGAAGAAAGTGCTGATGCGGAGCCAGCTTGGAGTGATGACTATAGGCGAATTCCGTTAATCCGTATGAGCGAGATGTACCTCATTGCTATAGAGGCAGCCACAGACCAGGCAAAGGCTCAAACTTTATGGGATAACTTTAGAGCTTCAAGAATGTTACCTCTCGAAACTCTACCTTCAGATAAGGAGGAATTGAGAGATAAAATCATAGAAGAATATAGAAGAGAATTTTTTGCTGAAGGGCAAGGCTTTTATGCATATAAAAGACTAAACGTAGGTAAAGATAAGTTCTTGTGGCTACCAAGTGAGGTGTCTACAATTAATTATGTTGTCCCTGTGCCACAAGACGAAATTTATGGTAATAATTAACTTCTTTAATGGTAATGGTGAATGAAACAGCCATCTCTAATGGTTAATTGTTAATGATAAATGAAACAGTCGATTTTAATGACGAATAAATATACATATAGCAATAAAAATGTAGGGACAATGCCTTGTGCTTGCCCGGTTGTTCAACTGTCAACTGATCAAGGCTGTTAGTCCAATATCTAAAAATCCAAGAATCTGAAAATCTAAAAAAAGAAATAATATGAAACGAGTAACGATGCATACAAAAAAAGCAGCAAGGATGAGTAAGGGCTTGTCGCACCTGTTTTTGCTTGCCCTGCTGTGCTCTATGGTAGTCTTCTACTCCTGTGAGGAGGATTATGGTAGCTACTCCGGTGGCGACTATATACAGTTTGGTCCTAATCCGGATGATATTTACGAGAGCTCGAAAGTTATGGATGATACCGTTAAGACGTATTCGTTTGTGTACGAGGGACTTTCGGTTACTCGTGATACGGTGTTCTTCGATTTATACGTGCAAGGAAGAACTGCTGATTATAATCGAACATTTAAGCTCACTCAGCTATCTGCTGACGATACATTAAGTGCTGTACCAGGCGTGCACTATGTTGCTTTCGACAACCCCGAGGCTACTGCAAATTATGTAGTGAAGGCAGGGCAGGTGCATACTTCTGTGCCAATCATTATATTGCGCGATGAATCTCTTAGTCAGAACTCTTACGTTCTTAAATTTGGCTTGGAGGTCGGAGGTGATTTTGAACTTGGAGACTCCAGGTTGCTTTGGCGGAAGATATACTTTGGAGATATTTTATTAAAGCCTGACAATTGGGCGAATATTGCCTGGTTCTTTGGAGAGTATAGCCGTGTGAAACATCTGTTTATGATTGAAGCTACCGGACAAAATTGGGACGAGAGCTACATTGAGGATGTGGCATTTACTTATTCGGTGCTTTATGCTTCACAAGGTGCGTGTAAAGAAAAATTAGCCGAGTATAATAAAGCTCATCCGGGTGAGCCGATGAGAGATGAGAATGGAGGACTGCTGGTTTTTCCATAGCTTGGAAAAAAGAAATTATAACTGACAACAATTGTTGTCTCAAAAAAAATAACAATGAGAAATATAATTTTTACATATATTATTTTAGCTGCTTTGTTGCTGGCATCATGCTATGAAGATATTGGGAATTACGATTATAATGAACTGGAAGAGATAAGCATCGAAGGTTTAAATAGTTCGTATTCAGGAGTAGCGATGGTTGATACATTGTCCATAAAACCCATAGTCTCATCTAACCTTCCCAATGCCGAATTCGAATATTTTTGGTATATGTACAGAACCTCGCAGGAAGGGGAGTTGGAAGAGGATACAATCGCATATACTAAGGACTTGAATTACTTTATTTCGCAAAGCTATCCCTCTTGGAGATTAGTGTTTGGAGCCAAAAATATCAATACCGGTATGACAAAGTTAGTGTCTAGTAGTCTGAATATTGGTACGGAGTTTACTACAGCCTGGTATATACTGAAAGACGATGGTGCATACTCTGATTTGGATATGCTTAAAGTGACCGATACGATTGTGCCTACCTCCATTGTTGAGAATGTGTATAGTCTTATTAATGGCGAAAAATTAGAAGGAAAGGCTAAATTGCTCAATTACTTTTCTTCTTACAGGACTGCTGCAAATCCAGGAGAAATGGCTTTTGTCAGAAATAAAGCACTTGTAACAATGTCCGAAAATGACCTGTCGTTTGTAAATATAAATAACCTAGAAGAGCTTAGGGGCTTTGAGGATGCTTTTATTGGAGGAGAGCCGGCAGTCAGAAAATTAGGTTTCGCCGGATATCGAAATGCGTCTTATACCTTAATTAATGATGGAGAACTATATTATATAAACAATACATTTATGCCAGGCACGATAGGGAGTATGTATGGATCTCCTTTAGGTAGGAATGCTAATTTTGACGAATACTCTCTCTCTGATTATACGCTGACAGGGTCTAACTATAATGTGTACTTTGATAATATAAGTAGCTCATTTGTTTACTACGGAGGTGCAACTTCTGTGTTGTCGGATATTACAATTATTCCGCAGGGTGGTTCTTTGTTAAATAAAGAACTTATTTATATGGGGATGATAAAGGATAGTAGAGGTATTGATGCGGTAGGGCTGATGAGGGATAAAAGCGATGCCGGACTCATAAACCTATTTCGCCTTAAGTCTGTTAGCGACAATCTGGCGATTATATCCAATCAGGGAACGATTACAAGTGGTATGAAACTTTTTGATGCTACAAAAATTACAACAAGCCAAGAAAGCGCAATTATATACTTTGCAGTGGGCAATGAATTGTATTCTAGGAATTTAGTTACAGGAGTGGAAACTCTTCAATATTCAGCTCCTGCAGGCGAAGAAATTACAATGGTAAGAAGCCGTAGATATGACAATTCAACAGAGCCACAGTTTAAATATGATTATATAATTGTTGGAACTTCCAACGGAGCTAATTATAAGGTGCATTTCTTCAGTAAAACTTCTGCCAGCTTAAATGCCGATCCAGAGTTCACTTTCGAAGGCGAAGGACAGGCTAAGGATGCGATTTTTATTTCCCCTAGAGTGTCTGAAGCTACATATATGCAAGGGTATTAGTAGCGTAGTAAATGTCTTGCTTTAGCTGATTCCTAATGATGGATAAATGCTGATATTTATTGGCAAGTACATCCAAAACAAACCCCAAGCAAAAAAATGCTTGGGGTTTGTTTTGAATGTGGATGGACTCTATTTCATCAAGCTGTCAATCAGCGTCTTTAGCTTTGGATCTGATGGACGAGGAGCATCGGACGATACCAACTTATCATCTTTATCTATAACTAAGAAATGAGGAATGGCATTTATGTTATAAATCTCTGATATAGAGTTGCCGGGGTCTCCATATAGTTGGATTCCGGTAAGCCCTTTCGACTTAACATAGTCTCCCCATTCATTCAAGTTCTTATCAGTTGAAATAGAGACAAAAGCAACATCCTTGCCATGATAGGCCTTTTCCATCTTTTGTAGATGAGGGATTTGCTGTTTGCAAGACCCGCACCATGTAGCCCACATGTCGATAACTACAACTTTGCCTTTTAGGCTTGCCAGCGAAACCTGCTTGCCCTTGATGTCGGGAAACCTGAAATTTGCAACAGTTTCGCCTTCTCGGTTACATTGCGATAGCTCTTGCTTGCGTTTTTCCATTCTGGCTTTCTGACTATCGGTAAGAATATATTTCTTTTCCTTTTCTTCAAACTCAAGGAATGCTGCATACGATTTAAAACAGCGTGAGCCAAGAATGCTTAGCTCTCCGATAAGAGTATCGTTCTTGATGAGTTCATGGTAGTTTCCTGTGTATTTTTCTCCTTTTGCCTGTGTGCCCATCATTATTATATCATTGAGTAGGGCAGGCACGTAAGGATACATAAGAATGCTGGCATCGCTAGTTTCTTTATTTATGTCTATGTTCTTTAGGTAAGGAAAATAATCATCTTTACTTGGGTGTGCTACACGCGGTTGATAATGGAAGCCAAGCAAGCGGTGCATTAGGTCTAGTTCCCTGTATCTTGGGAACTGGCTGTCGAATTTAGGATTCTTCGTTTTGTTGAATTTTAGAGTTTCCAATTCTTTCAACTTCTTTTCTGCTAGTGGGTAGAAGTTCACATACGTAGATGGTCTTGGCTTTTCGCCCGACTTGTCGTAAAAAAACTCAGCCTCTAAAGATTGCATAAAATTATGCCATTTTTCCATCTCTTGGTTTTCCTTGCTGTTACTTTCTCCTACCAGCTTGTATGACTCCTTGCTGACGTGTACACTTAACTAATCTCCCGGCTTCAAGTAGAATGTGTACTGCTGAATAACTCTCTTCATTACTCTCGGCTTATCTTTAACTCCAATAACGTAGAAGCCTTCGTCTACTTTTGGTATGGCAAATGCAAAACCTTTATTTTCATCAAGATTGCTGGTGCCAATCTCTTCAAGATGACCATCTACTACCTTAAATAATGAAATGCTTTCATCATGAGTTCTTTCCCATACCCCGCTTATTGTTGCAGGTTCACACGATGCAAAAAATGCAAAAGCAGAAACAAATAACACTTGAAATACTGTGTTTAATTTATTCATTGTAATTACTATTTTAAAACCGAAGTTCTGTTCTTATTAGTTTGCCAGGGCAACCGCATTTAAAATTTCATAAAACTCTCTCGGCACTTAGGATTTAATGCAGCTCTCATTCGTTTTCTATTCTTACTCTGTTTAGGGGTTTTGTCATTCATTAAAAGAACTATTGTAGATTTCAGTAGCATATTAAAGTTCTCAGCTTCGTATTTCATTCGTCTCCGAGATAAATCCTCTCCAAATGTTACATCCAAAACCCAATGGAGATTATTCTCAATACTCCAATGGCGTCTTACTTTCGCACTTAATTACTTAGCATTAGCAGGAAGGCTACTAATATACATTCTTTGCTCTGTTCGCTCTTTGCCGGTAGCTTTTTCAAAAACGTGAGATTCTACGACCAATACAGTTGATAATTTAATCCATTGTTCCAAATGCTCAATATGACTCAGATTACTGTATGCTTTACAAGTTCCGGTTTCAACTCTACCATGTCCACAATCTTCAGAAATATCAGTAGTGTCAAGAGATTCAAATCTAATTGTATCTGAAATAGATCTGTGTAAGCTTCCTTGATTCCCCTTAACTGCCAATATGTAATCTGCATCATTCTCAATAATCTTTGCAGCTATTTCTTTTTGACACCCCATAGCAGTAATTTCATTACCTTTTTCAGACACTCGAACTTGACCTAAGCAAGTACCATTAGCACATGCTCATGCAGATAAAATATGAGGTGTGTCTTTGTTGATGTTGTTTTGTTTTGCTCCTCTCATAACTTTACCATCAATTGCGATTACCTCCCCACTAATTTGCTCTCTAATGGATTCCATCCAATTATTGAAGCGTCGATTAAAATATTTAGGCTTTATAGCGGCAAATACTCGTTCTAGGAGTGTCCTCCGAAGGAATACCGTATTGAAAAGAACCTAAGTACATAACAAAATTTCAAAGCATTGTTCGAAGTCTTTCCTGAATAGCCTATTGTTCAAGGCGTGAGCTATCAATAAGCCCGTACCTAAAGAAGCTATATGCCCTCCTACCATGAGTCTTAATCTTGATGGGCTTAATATCGGTTTTCCCGAATTTCCAATTTGTCCTGTCCATGCTCAAGCGGTATGGAGGCTCTTCGGGCAGAAGTGAGAATATCAATTTAGCAAATATCAGAGGACAATCAATATGATTATTAACTTTAGAAAGTTAAACGGTATGGCAACAAGACAGAAACCCGAGTAATTCAAGTTCAGAGCTAATCAAAGAGCTTAGGCGTCGCACTCGCAAAGTGTACAGTGCAGAAGAGAAGATCCAGATTGTCATGGAAGGCATAAGAGGCGAACTTGCAAAAGTAAATGAAAAGAAGATCAAATCTAGATAGAATTGAGTTTCCAATCTCCGTTCTAGATTCTTTTTATTTGCCATTACATTTCTTAAAAGACAGAGAGTCCCGTGAAATTAAAGTTTCACGGGACTCTCTGTCTTTTTGACAAAATCTTGTCTTTGCCAATTTGTTGACCCACTAGGGCTCGAACCTAGACTCTTCTGAACCAAAATCAGACGTGTTGCCAGTTACACCATGGGTCAATCAATAAACGTCTTTCTTTAAGACGATGCAAAAGTAGTTATAATTTTATTTCTGTCAAAACACAATGCCTATTTTTTGTTTTGCAAGTATGCTTTTTGTCGACAAATAGCGATACAGACTAAACATTCCGTTATTGATGTAAAAGTACTCAGCAAACACATAGAGTAATTTCACAAACAAGTTTCTTTTATTTCAACTTAGCCATTGCCTCTGACATTCTTTCCATTGCCTTTATTAATTGTGCTTCTGAAGCGGCATAAGATATCCTGAGGCATTTTGGAGCACCAAATGCAGAGCCTGACACAACACCAATCTGCGCATTGCTAAGCAAGTACATGCTCAAATCATCTGCGTCTTTAATAATTGTAGTGCCGTCAGACTTACCAAAATAAGCCGAAACATCAGGAAACACATAAAAAGCTCCTTCGGGCACACTCGTTTTAAGATTAGGTATAGCTGATAATTTCTCTAGCACCAGGTTTCTTCTTTCTTTAAACTCACTGACCATCTTAACGACTTCTGAGTTGTCTGAATTTATAGCTTCGGCAGAGCAAATCTGAGCAACAGAATTTGGTCCTGATGTATATTGTCCTTGAAGTTTTATCATAGCTTTCGAAATCGCTGTTGGCGCGGCAGTATATCCAATACGGTATCCCGTCATAGCATAAGCCTTTGACACTCCGTTTATTACTACAGTTCTGTCTATCATGCTTCCTATTTCAGCAATAGACGTGTGTTTAACACCGTAAGTAATATATTCGTATATTTCGTCTGAAATAACAACAATATCAGGATACTTGTTTAGCACAGCAACCAATGCCTCTAGCTCCTCCTTAGTGTAAACACTTCCTGTCGGATTTGAAGGACTATTGAAAAGAAAAACCTTAGTCCTCGGAGTTATTGCCTGCTCAAGCTGTTGCGCTGTGATTTTAAAATCGTTCTCAACACCGGCTTCAATAACCACACTCTTACCTTCTGAGAGAGTTACAAGCTCGACATAAGTAACCCAATATGGCGCAGGAATAATCACCTCATCATCCTTATCAACAAGTGTTTGCAGAGCATTAGCAAGCGAATGCTTAGCGCCGTTGGAAACACAAATCTGAACTTGCTCATAACTAAGATTATTATCTCTCTTCAGCTTGTTCACAATTGCCTCTCGCAAAACAGGATACCCCGGTACTGGCGAGTAGTGAGAGTAATTGTCATCAATTGCTTTCTTTGCTGCTTTTTTAATAAAATCAGGAGTGTCAAAATCAGGTTCGCCAACTCCAAGACTGATAATATCAAGACCTTGCTCTTTAAGTTCTCGGCTTTTTTGCGCCATTGCTAAAGTAGCAGATTCAGCCAAGTTCGCGACTCTGCTTGCTATTTTCTGTGCCATAACTATTCAGATTTTTTTAGAATTATTACTAGGAGCAAATATATGAAAAATAGTAACGTCCAAGCATAAATATGTTTGCTATTTCTTTGCTGATTTAGCAATCTTCCTAATTCGCCACTAGGATTGCCCTTTCAACGATTACAGTAAAATAAATATATCTATATTTGTAAACGAAATCAATTTTTTTAGATAGTGAAAGAAAGCAAGAAAAAAAACTATATAATGCGGTCAGGCATTGTACTTGTCTTTGTATATCACATTTTTTTGTGGTTCGGCAATTCATGTGCTAACCCAGGCATGCCTACCGGCGGACCTCAAGATACTATCCCTCCTATTTTACTAAAAAGCAGTCCTAATTTTGACGAATTAAATTACAACAAGCAACAAATAGTTTTTTCATTCGACGAGTTTATAAATACCTCAAAAATTAGAGATGGCTTGGTTATATCGCCTCCCATGAGCCGCAAGCCAAGCGTAAAACGTAGAGGTAAAAGTGTCATAATACAACTAAGAGACTCATTGCACCCAGATGCCACTTACTCCATGGATTTTGGAAGTACCCTAGTTGACAATAATGAGAATAATCCATACGAAAACTTCCGATTTCGCTTCTCAACTGGCAAAACAATCGATTCTGGCAGATGTGCAGGATATGTAAAAGATGCAGCAACACTCGTTGACGCAGAAAATACGCTAGTCATGTTTTACACCGATACTGTAGATACCACCGTATACAAAATGCTACCCAACTTCATCGCCAAAACCAATAAGGACGGCTTTTTCTATATAAACAACTTATCGTCTGATAGTAGCTATTATTTATTTGTTTGCTCAGACGACAATGGCAACATGCTTTATGAACCGGGAGAGGCTTTTGGTTGGCTAGACAGAAAGATTAACCCCAATGACGGATTATTTACTCATATAGATACCATCAAAAATGGAGACTCCGTAAGCATCAGCTCGCACGTACACGTAGAGAATACTTATATCTCAATATCAGAACCGTATTATTGGTCGCAGTTTTTAGAAACTAGCAAAAGAGATAATGCTAATAGGGTATCTTTTAACTTCGCAGAAGGCGTAGACTCTAGTTTTAAGATGGAGATATTGAATTTTGAAGAGCCCGATATGTATGTGGAATACTCGACAAAAAGGGATAGTATTGACATCTGGCTACTAGACACAAGTGTCAGCAAGGTCGACTCATTATATTTCGCACTTACATACAAAGTCGGCAACTACCAAAAAGACAGCATAATAACCGACACACTCCTGATGAAATTCGAACACCGAGAGCGCCGAAGAGGTAATGAAAAGCACGAACGAAAAAAAGCGGAAGAGAAAAAGGCAAGCGAGACAGAAGCAAATATAAAGGATTCTATACCACCTGTTAAAAATTTTAGACTTTCGCTGTCAAGCACATCTAATCTTGATTTAAATGCCAACATATCAATCTCGCACAACGACCCTCTTTCAATGTTTGACAAAAACAAAGTGCACCTATACAGTGTTGAGGATAGCATAAGGACAGAGGTAGCATTTGCAATTGACTTTGTAAAAAGCAACAAACGTAATTTGATACTGACAATTGACGGTGGACTGTGGAAAGACGAACAAAATTACGAATTGGAGATAGATTCGGCTTGCGCTGTCGATGCTTACGGCAAAGTCAGTAATTATAATCTGACAAGATTTACCACTCAGAAATTACGCTTTTATGGCACCTACTCTATCAACATTTCAGGCTTTCAGTACCCCGCTATCGTACAGCTCGTTAGCGGAGACGACAAGGAAGCCGTTGTGAGAACCTTACACTTAGCTGATGACAATACATTAGACTTTAGCTATCTGAAGCCTGCCGAATATAAATTACGCCTGATAGAAGATAAAAACAATGATGGCGAATGGACAACAAGCTCCCTGAATAATGATTTTAGACCAGCTGAATCGGTTTATTATTATGAAAAAATATTAGACATAAAGAGCAACAGAGAACATCGCGAAAATTGGGTCTTCGATGAAGAGAACAGATTTTTCAAGCCCAAAAAAGCAGAAAAAGACGAGAACAATCAAAAAGGGCATAGGAGATAAAGCCCATGCCCTTTTACTCAAAAAAAGTCGGTGTATTTACAGCCCGAAAGCCTCTTTTATTTTACCAACATAGTCAAGTTTCTCCCAGGTAAACAGTTCCACCTCTTTGCTTACTTGCCCTGAATAGGGAGAGTCGAAGGATTTTGTCACCACTCTGGGTTCGCGTCCCATGTGTCCGTATGCTGCCGTTTCCAAATAAATAGGGTTACGTAGTTTTAGACGCTCTTCGATAGCCGCAGGACGTAGGTCGAAGAGAGCTCTAATTTTCTCGCTAATCTCAACATCCGAAAGATTCACATTAGAGCGACCATAGGTGTTGATATACAAGCCCACTGGCTCTGCCACCCCAATAGCGTAAGAAACCTGCACCAGCACCTCGTCGGCAACACCTGCTGCCACCAGATTTTTGGCTATATGCCTAGTGGCATAAGCTGCCGAGCGGTCTACCTTTGATGGATCCTTTCCGGAGAATGCTCCACCTCCGTGAGCCCCTTTCCCTCCATAGGTGTCGACAATAATCTTACGTCCTGTAAGTCCTGTGTCTCCATGAGGACCTCCGATAACAAATTTGCCCGTAGGGTTCACATGATAGATTATACTGCTGTCAAAAAGGGACTGTACTCTCTCTGGAAGTTGTGCTTTTACTCGTGGCACTAGGATATTTATAACATCTTCCTTGATTTTTTGCACCATTGTTGCATCGTCAGCAAACTCATCATGCTGAGTAGAAACTACTATTGTGTGGACTCTGCTTGCCGTGTGGTCGTCGTTGTATTCTATTGTCACTTGCGACTTTGAGTCGGGGCGCAAATAGGTCATATACTTGCCTTCACGACGTATCACCGCAAGCTCTTCGAGTAGAATATGCGACAGGTCCAAAGACAGAGGCATATAATTGTCGGTTTCTGTTGAAGCGTAGCCAAACATCATACCTTGGTCGCCCGCTCCCTGCTCATACTTGTTTTCTCTATCTACTCCTCGGTTGATGTCGGCAGATTGCTCATGTATTGCAGACAGCACACCGCAGGAATCACCATCAAAACGGTATTCAGCTTTGGTATAACCGATTTTGTTAATTACCTTGCGAGCTACCTCTTGTACGTCAATATAGGTCTTCGATTTCACCTCTCCTGCCAGCACAACCTGTCCGGTAGTTACAAGGGTTTCTACTGCCACCTTCGAGTCCGGATCGAAGGCGATTAATTCATCCAATATAGCGTCAGAAATTTGGTCTGACACCTTATCGGGGTGTCCTTCTGACACCGATTCACTTGTGAAAAAATAAGCCATAATATCAATAATCTAATTGTCAAAAAAAATAGCATCCTTCTCGAAGGATATCACTAATAACAAAGCTTTAAATACGTGTGATTGATTTTTCTTACAAAAAAACTAGAAACGACGTTTTAGCATTTTTTTGTGTGGTTGCAATCATTCACAAATTTGTCCACATTATTATTTACATGGGCAAAGGTAGAGAAAAATCCAATATATCCAAAAAAAAATCTTTTTTGACATCTTCTACTTTTGCAGTTGCCCGCTGTTTATCCCCAACACATTTATAGCAAAGTCAATGCTGGCAGCATATACATCATCGACAGCACCAGAGCGGGCGGAGTTGCAGATGACATGTGTGTCGGCATTTGGGAATGCCACTTTAACCTTCTTGTTTTCGGGCGTTGATATTTTATCAAACATGTCAAGCATTGCGCTAACCTTCACAGTAGGGTCCTGATGTTGCTTATCTTTGTAGTAATAGCCCATAAACACAGGGCACTTTACTTTTCCAAAGGTTTCGCTTGTCATTGTTTCATCAAGCAGTTTTTGCAAATAAATAATAGCTTCATTCCTAAAAGTCGTATCGCAATAGTTCTTATAATTACCTTCTAAGACAGATCGCCATGTGTGATAGTCTCCTCCGTCTATCCATTTCAGAATACGACTCCCCCACGGTTTGGTGAGAAGCCCTGCATACTTGTCATTTATCTTGACATTTGGGGAATACAAAATCTGCCCATCCACCATATCAGGAAAATCTGCGGCAAGCTGCAGCGACAAAGTGCTACCGGACGAGCAGCTCATTATCAGCACCTTGTTTCCAAGTGTTTTGGCAATTGCTAAAGCCTCTTTTGCTGTTTCATAAGTTTTCTCAGGAGTCATATCAAGCATGGCATCGGGAGGTTTGAGTCCATGCCCGGGAAGTCGTGCAAAGAAGGCATTGCAACCGTTCTTCACGAAACTCACATTTATGGGGAATCCATCGTACCACGAAGCAGTAAAACCATGCAAGTATAGTACAGACCACTCTGTTTTGAGTCCCGCAGAGTCAGCCCATAGCACACGAGCCTTATTGTCGGTTCTGGTATCATACTGCTCTTCCATCGAATCGACATAAGCCTCGATGGTATTAATATCAAAATCAAACTTTGGCAAGCTATGATTGAGGGGCTTTGTCTTCGTACGAGGGCCCAACAGGTAGGCAAACAACACCAGTATGACCGTAAGTACAAATATGGCGAATACTTTATTCATTCTATTATGCAACACAGCCGAATATTAAAATATTCGGCTGTTATTTTTTAATGTATCACATAGACTATTCAACAATTGTCATCTCGTCAATTATATTTTGTGCGCCTGCGTACTTGTCAATTACCCACAACACAAAGCGTATATCCACATTTATACATCTTTGAAGTTCCGGCTCAAACGCAATGTCGCCGCTCATAGCTTCCCAATTGCCATCAAATGCTAGTCCGACGAGCTGACCTTTGCCGTTTATGACAGGACTTCCGGAGTTCCCTCCTGTAATGTCATTGTTTGAGATAAAGCAAATTCGAAGGTCTCCGTTCTCGTCGGCATACTGCCCAAAGTCTTTATCGAGTAGAAGCTGTTTCATACGTGGTTTTACATCAAATTCGGAATCGCCGGGAACTTCTTTTTCAAGATACCCTTTATAGGTTGTAAAGTACTTGTACTCTACGGCATCGCGAGGCTCGTAGCTGCCTACTGTTCCATAAGTCAGTCGCATAGTGCTATTTGCATCAGGATAGAAGCTCTTGTCGGCATCCATTTCCATCAGTGCCGCAAGAAGCTGTCTGCGTGCTTCTTGCAACTCTCCTCCTCTATTATACATTTTTCTATATGCATCGATAGCATCCTTCGATGTTTGAATAAAAACGTCTTTCTTTGCAGCTTTCAATGTCGGGTTGTCAAGAAAGGCCTCTGTTTTAGCTTTGTCTACCACAAAAGAGTTGGCATAAGCCTTATCAAAGTACTTCTGAACATTGCCCTTGTACTTTGTACTAATAGTTTTCACAAAGTCCGGATAATATTTAGAGTCTACATTTTTCATGTAGATTTTCATTAGTTCAACTGCTACTCTTTTGTCGGTCTCCTTGTCATAATCTTTAAAAATTTCGGGCAAGCCTTCCTTCATCTTCTGCGCTACTTCCTTTGCTTTTGCTGTGCCCTTGCCATCGCTAGCTTGCAATATGCTTGCAATACTAGATACCGTTCTGCCCATCATAAATGCCTCCGGTCCACTCAGCAATGCTTCTGTCAGATATGTTTGTGCTGCTGATTTTTCAGTATCAGCATAGCTCTCTTTTATCACTGCCAAAGCATCTCCGTATTTCTCTTTTCTGTCCGACGACTGATTTATCCAATCTGTCAGTCTGTTCTCTAGGTCTTTTTTCTTTCCTACCACATCAAGGTTCTCTATTCCTCTGTTCTGACCAATGCTGTATTTATAATAATTTGCACTTCGAGCATACTTCGAGGCATACTGAATGCGCGCTTTATCACTGGTACTCATATAGTTCCCCAATATCTCCAACTTCTTTGCTCTGACATCTTCGCGTACAGAGTTTATGTAGTCTCTGGTATTTTCCACTTCAAACGAGGTAGCATATCTGTCGGTAGACCCGGGATAACCTAGCACCATTGTGTAGTCGCCCTCTTTTACTCCCTCAATAGAAATAGGAAGATGGTAAGGTGCGTCATAAGGGACATTATCTTCGGAGTATTCTGCAGGCGATCCATCGGGAGCTGTGTATATTCTGAACATACTAAAATCGCCTGTATGTCGAGGCCACATCCAGTTGTCGGTATCTGCACCAAACTTTCCGATAGACGATGGTGGCGCTCCTACTAGCCTAACATCCTTGTAAGTAATATATACAAACATAAAGTACTGGTTTCCTTCAAGCATTGGCACTATTTCAACCTCATACTTGTTGCCTTCTGAGGCTTCGTCAACAAGGGCATTTACTCGGTTTTCTATAGCATGGTCATCGCCATTTTCTATTTCCGTCGTAAGCCTATCTGTTATGTCCTCTACCCTTACAAGAAAAGTAACCGTCTTTCCTGGGTTTGGCAATTCTTCTTTAAGCGATTTTGCCCAGAATCCATCCCTCAGGTAATCATGGTCGACGCTACTATGAGCCTGTATCTCGCCGTATCCACAATGATGATTAGTCAATAGCAAACCTTTTTCAGAAACCAACTCGGCAGTACACGAGCCATGGTCTAATGCCACGATAGCATCTTTAAGACTGGTATTGTTTATGTTGTAAATATCCTCGGCAGACAGCTCGCAACCAAGCTCTTGCATTCTTTCGATATTCAACTTTTTGATTAGTGGCAGTAGCCACATGCCCTCGTCAGCTCTCGCTGTGTTGCAAAGTAGCAACGCAGGCAACATTAGTAGAAGTAATTTCCTCATCATTAATATATTAATTGTTTTATTTGCATATAGTGAGCAATGATTTAGCATTCTTTACGGCGGCTTCCGAAGGGGGATCGCCTGAAAGCATCTTTGCTATCTCTAAAATTCGTTTTTCTTTGCCGAGTTTCTCGATATCAGAATAATCTTTGCCTTGTTGAGTGTTGTGATATTTAAATACAAACCAGTGGTTATCTGCATAAGCTGCTATTTGTGGCAAATGCGTAATGTCTATGACTTGTACTTTTTGGGATAGCTTCTTTATTAGTTGCCCCATCTTCAATGCAACATCTCCAGAAATACCAGTATCAATTTCATCAAAGATTATTGTCGGTATACTGCCCTCTTTGTTTATTGCCAACTTTATACAAAGCATAAACCTCGACAGTTCTCCTCCCGATGCTATTTTCGATATCTCTTGCGGAGCTGTTCCTCTATTAGCTGAAAAAAGAAATTTCAAGGTATCTTGCCCCATCTCAGAATAGTCTGCACTACGTGACATTTCAACATGAAATACGGAATTTTGCATAGACAATTCAGACAAGCCTTGCAAAACAATTTGTTCCAGGTCGCTGATGGCAGACTCTCTCTTCTGACTTAGCTCTGACGATGTCGTGTCAAGATCTTTTGTGGCTTTTTCTAGTTCTTTTTGCGCTTCGCTCAATGCAAAGTCAAAGTTGTCGATAAGGCTCAGAGACTGTTGATACTTATCTCTTATTGCAATCAATTGGTCTATGCTCTCAACTTTGTGCTTGTGCAACAAGGAATTTACTAAGTCTATTGTGTCTCTGCATTTTTCAAGTTCGGCAGGGTCGTATTCTATATTGCTATCTAGCAACTCTATTTCGGCTACTATATCTTGCACCTCCACAAGTGTACTTTCTATGCGTTCTGCCAGCCCAGACAATTTGTCAGAATACTCTGCCACTCTATCAAGTTTAACACTTGCCAAACTCATAGATACTGTAGCTCCGGAGTCTTCATTGTCAAGCACATGAATTGTCTCTGACAATATGCTTTTTATCTCCTCGGCATTAGACAAGATATTTACCTCTTGCTTTAGCTCGTCAAAGTCTGCTCCGCTAATTTTCATTTCTGCAAGTTGCTCATATTGATGTCTTAAATACTCTTCGTTCTCGATGCTTTTCTCCCGCTCTTCAACAATTCTAGCTAGAACTTTTTTCTTTGCTTTGTAGACGTGATATTTATCCCGATAAGTATCTAATAAAGATGCATTTCCGGCAAGGCTATCCAAAATTGACAATTGAAATTTGGAGTCGCTTAGATTAAGATTCTGATGCTGAGAGTGTAAGTCTACTAATCTACCGCCAAGCTCTTTTAACAAATTCAGATTTACAGGTGTGTCGTTTATAAATGCTCTAGACTTCCCTTCTGCCGACACCTCACGCCTTATTATCGTCTTCTCGAAATAATCAATATCGTTTTCTGCAAAAATCTCTTTCAAACTTAATCCTTTAAGACTAAAAGTTGCCTCGACAACGCACTTTTTTGTTTTGTCATTTATTGCGGATGAGTCCGCCCTCTCGCCAAGTATTAGTGCCAAAGCTCCCAGGAGTATTGATTTGCCAGCTCCCGTCTCGCCTGTGATTACAGTAAGTCCATTGTCAAAGGAAATTTCTGTCCGTTCAATCAACGCATAGTTCTTTACTTCAAGAGTCTGTAACACTTTTTTTCTTTGATCGGTTAATAACTAGTACTATTATTGAGTATTTTATCGTACTTACGTGCATTGGCGGGGTCGCACTCTGATAGGATTTTATATGCCTTTTGCTGTTGCTCAACGGTCGATTTTTCGTAGATACTTACCAGCTCCTCTGCTTTAGTACTAAAAAACACCTGCATACAGTATAGTCCGGGGCGAGCTTTAAACACCTTCTCTATGTTTTCTAAAGATTTGGTAATATGAGTACGTGCCTCGTCGGGCTTAGATTCCATGACATCAAGACCCAAGCGATGATACTCATACAAACATTCTCGGAAATCACCATAAGTCCCATTTGTCAGATTCTCCACAAACCAATAACGCCCCTTTCGGTCAGACGATGACCATCCGGGTCTTCCAAAACTTTGTGCGTTGTTTACTACAGCCTGAGCCTTTTGATAAAATTCAGATCCGCCTTTTAAAGAGAAACTATCGTAATCATAACCCAATATCATATAAACATAAAACGCTATAATATTGGCCAAGTTGTCTCGACTACTACCATTCTCTTCGTACTCCAAAGTCGTGTTTTGCACATACTTAGCACTGAAATTTGCATCGTTTATATTTAGAAGGGTCGATTGGTAAGTCGAGTTAAAAACAGGACGGCGAGATTGAATCCTAATATTGCCCGAAAACTCATCAGACCCGCTCTGTTGCTCTAATATTATATAAATACTACAGTCAATGCGCTCATTGGTTTGAAAATTATCTCCTGTCCATATCCTATTATTCACAAAGTCGCTAATATCTTTCTGCATTGACTTAAAGAAATCAGAACCGACATTCCGTATTGCCTCGGTTCCAGTAACCGACACATTGCATCTGATTTCTTGGGCGAAACCTCTGCCGACAAAAAACACAAGAAAAACTATTGTAAATGCCGTATGAATCAATATCTTACAAAAAACTCTCATTTTTATTCTATGCCTAAATTAAGATAATCCTTTGCAAATATACTCAACAATATCTTCTGCTACTTCTTTTTTTGTTTTTGTTCCAAACTCTGTTTGTTTGAAATTTGAGTCTATAAAGGTAACTTTGTTGGTATTCTTATTAAACCCCGCATTCTTATCCTGCAAGGAGTTTAGCACAATCATATCCAGATTCTTCTTCCGGAGCTTCTCTTTTGCCTCTGCTATTCCCTCGCTAGTCTCCAAAGCAAAGCCTATC
The DNA here is from genome assembly GCA_047975005.1 of Bacteroidales bacterium. Taxonomy (GTDB): domain Bacteria; phylum Bacteroidota; class Bacteroidia; order Bacteroidales; family Prolixibacteraceae; genus JBKEAJ01. The sequence goes on from JBKECW010000117.1 coordinate 25,002, forward strand.
AGCAGTTTGCCTTTTTTGTGTGCTCCCATTTCTTTTGCTATGTCACGGTTTGGAATTAGTTCGACACTAAGACTCGATGTGTCTCTTTTTATTTTTGCCTCTGCAATAGTCTTGCTTCTATAGTCTGCAACCGCTGCTGCAAGAATGGCTCCGTCAGATTGGTTAAAGTATTTTAATGTCGCATCATACATTTCGTCTGCCGACAAAACATCAACAACCTTTACACTTGACGATTTTGGCATAAAGGTCGCATTGCCTAATACCAAAGTAACTTCTGCACCTTCGTTTGCCAAGGCATCTGCAATTTCGCATCCCATTTGTCCCGAAGAAAAATTGGATATAAACCTTACGGGATCTATTTTTTCTACTGTCGCTCCAGCGTTTACTACAAAATGCTTGCCCAAGAGACGTTCAGAGCCATTTAGCAAGGTGCACACTCGCTCTAAAATATATTCGGGTTCTTGCATTCTACCTTTGCCCATCACTCCGCTAACCATCTCACCCTCGGCAGGTTCAACGATGTGCACGCCATGTTTTTGCAATGTCGCAATATTTTCAGTAGTAGTGGGATGGGCGTACATATGAGGCTCCATTGCAGGGCACACCATTACCGGTGCTGTGTTGGTGAGGTATGTGGCTACCACCAAGTTGTCGGCAAGACCTGTTGCCATCTTGGATATGGTTGTTGCTGTGACTGGTGCTATCAGCATTAAATCTGCCCACTGCCCCATTTCCACATGCGAGTGCCAAGTGCCATCGTCTTTAGCAAAAAACTCCGACTCAACTGGTTTGCCAGATATTGCAGCCAATGTTACCGGAGAAATAAACTTCTTGCCGGCATCAGTCATTAATACTTGCAACTCTGCTCCTTCCTTTATCAACAAACGAGAAAGCATAGCAGATTTATATGCTGCTATGCTCCCCGTTATTGCCAATATTATTTTTTTACCTCTAATTCTCATGGGCATGAATCAGGTGGTTAATTCAAATCTGAGTTTTTGCCGTCTTTGGTAGGATTCCTATAATATACTTGTTCGTTGAGATACTCTTGAAAAGCTATCAATACAGGCTTAGGAAGACGTTCGTAGAATTTAGAGATTTCTATTTGCTCTCTGTTTTCAAATACTTCCTCAAGATTGTCTGTTGCTGAAGCAAAGTCTTGCAACTTCTGCGTTAGTTCTTCTTTTATATCTACGCTTATTTGGTCAGCACGCTTTCCAAGTATAGCAAGAGTCTCGTATATGTTGCCTGTCCCTTTTTCCAAGTCTGCAATGTTTCGCGAAACCGTTGTCGTGTCTGCTTTAATTTTTCTAAAATCCATTTATGTTCTATTTTTCTTTATTTCTTAATCGTCCAGCTCAGACTCATCAACATGAACCCACTTTTCCATTTGTGCCTCATATTTATCTAACTCCTTGCGGTAATGGCTGTTGGGAAACTCATCAACAAACGAGTAATATTCATCCATTGCCATAGACATCCGCTTGCCCTGTTGCTCATAAACACTATTGTCAGCATATAAATATGCTGCCTTTACCAGCATGTAAAGCATCTTCTCCCTATACTTCGTATTAGGATACTCTTTCAACGAATTTTTTATCGCAATAACCGATGCTTTATATCTTTCCATGTCGTAATACAGTTCGGCAGACAGGTATGATTTGTCAACCAGCTTGTCCTGCATTTCAGCTATCACATTGCGTGCATCATTGACCTTCCGGCTTTCTGGATATGCATTTATAAACAGCTCCATAGCATCGACACACTCTTGCGAGATAGACTGCTCAAGTCTGACACTCGGAGACAATTCGTACAAGCTATAACCGGCAAGATACATGGACTCTTCGGCATATTTGCTTTGGGGATTTTGAACAAATAGCATCCTAAAATACTGATTTGCCGTGGTGTACATCTTCCTGTTAAAGCAACTGTAAGCATAGTAGTAATATACGTCTTCCATTTTGCTTGTTCCCCTATAAGCGTTGAGAACGTCTTTGAACAACTCACTAGACCGAGCATAATCTCCTTGTTCGTAATATTCCTTAGCGACTTTAAACTTATACTCGTAGTCGGTGCTCTCTCGCACAGTTTGGTATCTACTCTTGCATGCTCCTAGCACCAAGATAGACATCACCATTAGCAATGATATTTTTATCTTTTTCTTCACAATGCGCAAATATATAAACTTTTAAGCGAATATGTTGCCTATTTAGCATAAAAATCGGCAACTCGTCTAAAAGACAAACTCTTTTTCACTCAAAATATTATCCCCCACTAAACATATCTTTCAGATTGTCAAAGAAACTTTTATTCGCATCATTAGGATTAACCTCAAAATTAGGGGATTCCTTGAGCTTTTCTAAAACTTTCTTCTCGCTGTCGGATATTTTTTTTGGAACTACTCCCACAACCCGGATCAACAAGTCGCCCCGTGATTTATGCCTTGCATTTACTTCGGGCAATCCTTTGCCTTTTAATCTTAATATCTTGTCAGGCTGCGTGCCAGCATCCACGGTTATATTTGCAGCTCCCTCAATGGTAGGAATCTCGGCTTGCGCTCCCAATGCCAAATCTAAGAAAGACATTCGTAGCTGATAAATTACATTTCTACCGTCTCTTTCTAGCTTTGGATCTTTTTCTTCCTCTATAGCTACAATTAGGTCTCCGGGTATACCATTACGTCGGCCTGCATTTCCCTTTCCTGTCATGCTCATTTGCATACCTTCGGCAACACCCGAGGGTATGTTCACTGTAACAATTTCTTCTGCTTGAACAATACCCTCGCCATGACAAGATGTACACTTGTCGACTATTGCCCTTCCGTCGCCACCGCACGATGGACATATTGATGCCGTGCGCATTGCTCCGAGTATGGTTTGGGTAACTCTTTCCACTTGTCCATGTCCGTTGCAAGTGCTACAAGTGGTAACCTTAGAGTCTTTGGCTCCTGTACCAGCACAGCTTGAGCACTTTACTTTTTTGCGGATTTTAAGTTTCTTCTCAACTCCGTTTAGAACATCCTTAAGCGTAACTTTCACTCTCACTCGAAGATCAGAACCCTGCGACTGTCTCGCTCCGCGAGCTCCACCACTACGTCTGCCTCCGAATAAGTCGCCGAACATGTTGAATATATCATCCATATCCATACTTCCGCCACTGAAACCGCCAAAGCCTCCTCCCGCTTGACCGCCCATCCCGGCATGTCCAAACTGGTCGTAGCGTTGCTTTTTCTCAGGACTGCTAAGTACATCATAGGCTTCTGCTGCTTCCTTAAATTTATTTTCCGCCTCCTTGTCGCCCGGATTCTTATCAGGATGATATTTTATAGCAAGCTTTCTATAAGCCTTTTTTAGCTCGTCAGCACTAGCACCTTTGTTTACCCCTAAAACTTCGTAATAATCTCTTTTTGACATATTTATATGTATCTGTTTTGCCTTTGTTGCGCATGTCGCAACTCCAAAGGCGTTTGCATTTACTCGCCTATCACAACCTTTGGATATCTTATTACTTTATCGCCCAAGGTATAGCCCTTTTGGACGACATCTACCACTTTACCTTTCAATTCCTCAGATGGAGCAGGAATTTTTGTCACTGCTTCATGTATGTCGGTGTCAAAATCTTGATGTAGAGCATCTATCTCTTTCACATTATTCTTATTAAGAAACGAGGCGAACTTGCTATATATCAACTCCATACCCTCGACAACCGAATTAAGATCCTCAGATTGCTTGGCAACTTCCAAGCCTCGATGCAGATCATCTATGACAGGAATCATATCCTTAAATATCCCTTCTCCTGCAGTCTTTATCAAGTCCATACGCTCCTTACTGGTGCGGCGACGGTAGTTATCAAACTCGGCTTGTAGCCTTACCCACTTATCGTACCAGACTTTAGACTCGTCTTCTTTTACGTTCTCTTCGTCGGGAGTACCCTCTGCCACAGTCTCTTCGTCATTGATTGGTGCTGTATCCTCAACATCTGTCGGCGTTTGTTCCTCTTTATCTATTACCGGCTCTTCTTTGTTTAGCATTTGTTCTTCTTGCTTATTGTCTTCTGTCATTTCTTAAATATCTATTGTCTTTATATTCAACTTTATTTAGACGCATTAGGAATGATTTACCAAAACCCTTTGCCACACAAAATTAGCAAAAAACTTGCCATTGGAGAAAAAGATGACACAATGGCAGTTGGCTGATTGTAGCATCCCCTGCGATTCGTATTCGCAGGAGCAGTCATCATGCCTACCCTGTATCTAAAACTATAAACCTGCAAATTACAATACTATATTCCGGCAAAATACATTATATTTGAAAGCAAAAGCATATTATGAGAACAATATTACTATTAACTCTTATCATTACATTTATGAGTTCGTGCAATAAAAAAGCAGAACAGACTGCAATATCAGGACATAATCCTTTTTTTGCAGAGTTTGACACCCCTTTTGGAGTTCCGCCATTCGATAAAATCAAAAAGGCGCATTATCTGCCAGCAATCAAGGAAGGTATAAAACGGCACTCGGCAGAGGTCGATGCTATAGTGAATAATTCCGAAGCACCGACCTTTGACAATACCATATTGGCATTCGACAGATCGGGAGATATGTTGAGGCAAGTACAATCGGTATTTACCAATATCAACTCTGCCGATACTGACGACGAAATGCAGAAGCTAGCCAGAGAGCTTACTCCTCTGACAACGGCTCACAACGACGAGATAAAGCTCAACGACAAGCTATTTCAGAGGATAAAAACAGTGTATGACCAAAGGGCAAACCTTAATCTTGATCAGGAGCAAAGACGGGTACTCGAAAAATACTATGATGATTTTGTGAGAAGCGGAGCAAATCTCAGTGATGAGGATAAGGCAAGAATGAGAAAAATCAATTCAGAGCTTTCGACCTTAACCCTTAAATTTGGAGAGAACCTGCTTGCCGAGACAAATAAGAACTTTAAGTTGGAGATTACTGATGAAAAAGACTTGGACGGTGTTCCTGCCGATGTAAAAGCCGCTGCCAAGACAGATGATGGCACATGGGTCTTCACATTGCAAAAACCTAGCTGGATACCTTTTCTGGCGAGTGCTAAGAATAGAGCTTTACGCGAGAAGCTATATCAAGGTTACTTTATGCGCGGCGACAACGACAATGCCAATGATAACAAAGGACTTATCAAGCAGTTGGTCACACTAAGAGACGAGAAGGCAAAATTGCTTGCTTACGACAATTTTGCGTCTTATGTGATAGATGCCAATATGGCAAAAACTCCCTCCAATGTGTATGATTTGTTGGCTAAGTTGTGGGATGCCTCACTGCCTGTGTCAAAAAAAGAACTTGCAGACATGCAGCAACTATCCGACAAAGAGGAGAATAATTTTAGATTAGACTCTTGGGATTGGTGGTATTATTCGGAGAAGGTACGTAAAGATAAGTATGATTTAGACCAAAATGAATTGAAGCCTTATTTTAGTTTGGACAATGCCAAGAAGGGGATTTTCTATGTTTCAGAAAGACTATATGGCTTGAAGTTTGTCGAAAGGGCAGACTTGCCGAAATATAATGATGAGGTGGAAGTCTATGATGTTCAGGAGGCTGACGGCACTCACCTTGCGGTTTTATATATGGATTATCATCCACGTCCAGGCAAGGGCGCAGGTGCATGGTGTACACGGTTTAGAGGTGTAAGCTACGACGAAAAGGGCAATAAAATCTCTCCTATTGTGTCAGTGGTTTGCAATTTCACACGTCCAGTTGGCAATCAGCCGGCATTGTTGTCTTTAGATGAAGTAGAAACCTTGTTCCACGAATTTGGACATGCTTTGCATAGTTTTTTTGCTGATGGTCCATATCGTAGAACTGCGGGGAAAGTACCTCGCGATTTTGTCGAAATGCCCTCACAGGTGCTGGAGCATTGGGCTGTTGAGCCTGAGGTATTGAAGGTCTATGCAAAGCATTATCAAACAGGCGAGGCTATTCCCGACGCTCTGATTGAGAAGATGAATAACAGCCAATACTTCAATCAAGGATTTGAGACGGTTGAGTATTTAGCAGCATCCTTGTTGGATATGGATTGGCACACAACAAATATTGCAGATAATATTGATGTTCGAGCATTTGAAAACGCCTCAATGGAAAAATATGGTTTAATTTCTGAAATAAAACCCCGCTACCGCAGCACCTATTTTTCACACATATTTGATGGAGGATACGCCGCAGGTTACTACGTATATATTTGGGCTGCCGTTTTGGATTCCGATGCTTTTCAAGCCTTCAAGGAAACGGGTGATATTTTTAATCCGGATGTTGCCAAGAAATTTCGCACAATGTTGAAAACCAGCGGTTCGGATGATGCAGAGAAGATATACGAAACATTTAGAGGTCGCCAGCCCGATATTACTCCCTTGCTTAGAGACAGAGGGTTTGTAAAATAACCGAAATGAGCGATGTTTATTCGTTGAACTGCTTTACAAGAAAAAAAATTACCCTCGGCTTTAGCCGGGGGTAAAATAAATCCTCTAAAAATAGGGCTTTAGCCCAAGAGAGACTATATCTGATCCCAGCCCTCTCTGTATTTATGTCTAAGCCACTGGCTTGCCGTTTCGTCGGCATAGGGAGTTATTGTTTTCAACTTCATTTCTCCAAACTCTGTTTGCATACTGCTGGCATCTATAATAGACAGCCTGTCGGAACTTGAAATATTTTTAAACTGCATATTTTCGCCGTCCCATTCCAATCGCCTACCAATACTTTGTAGTCGCACGGCTGCACTACCCAACAACACGGCTTCTGACAGAGGTCCTGCCACCTCAAAATTCGAAGAGGTTTCCACACGGTTTTCCTTACTTTCCTTGCAAGCTCGCACCCAGTCTTTTTCGTGTCCGCCATTCAGTGCATCACCAATACGGTGGAGGCTTTTCTCGGGAGTTTTAGCCACCTCGCCGTAGTTCATATATACTGTATTGTCTTTGCCGTAAAGTCCACATACCAATATGCCTCGCGAGCCGTAGAATATGCATCCTCCGCTGGGATCGAATTTATGATTTTTCAGCACTTCAGGACGTTCGGGCAACAGGCCTCCGTCGTACCACGTTACAGACACCTTCGGGAAGCTGACTTTTGGCAGGTTGTCCCGACTCGGAAAGTGGTAAGTTATCTTTTCTGACACGGGGGACGACTGCAAACTGAAAGGTGAAGATGAGGTTTCGACAGACTCGGGATACTTCAGATTTAGAGCTTTAAATACGGAGTCTAGCACGTGGCAGCCCATGCTGCCTATGCCGCCTGTACCAAAGTCCCACCAAGCGCGCCAACTCCACGGTGTGTATTGTTCGCTATACTCTCTATTTGCTGCCGGGCCAAGAAATAGATCCCAATTTAAAGTTTTGGGTATTCTTTCTTTTTTGCTTGGCACAGCAAGGTTCTGCTTCCATGTCGGGCGGTTTGTCCAAGCGTCAACATGAGTAACCTCGCCTATAGTCCCCGACCAGATACTTTCACAAATTTCGCGAATCCCGTCATCAGAGCTTCCTTGATTTCCCATTTGTGTTGCCACTTCGTACCTGCGTGCCGTTTCTGTCAGTATTCTAGCCTCATAGACCGAATGAGAGAGAGGGGCTTGCAGATAGACATGATAGCCCAGCTGCATGGCGGCACGAGCAATGACTGCGTGAGTGTGATCGGGAGTTGCAATGACCACAGCATCTATGTTTTTCATCTCGTCAAACATCCTGCGGTAGTCCGAATATTGTTTTGCCTGTGTGTATGTTCTGAAAGCATGTGCGGCATATTCAAAATCAACGTCGCAGATGGCAACAACTCTTTCCGACGAAAGATTTTGCAGGTTTGTGATTCCCATTCCTCCCACACCTATTCCTGCGATATTGAGCTGGTCGGATGGTAACGGACTTTTTGAGAGCCCTGCTATTGCTGATGAAGGCACTATTGAGAAGAGAGCACCTGCCGTGAGTCCTGTTTTTATAAATTCGCGTCTGCTGTTGTTTTGCTTGTCTGCCATCGACATACTTTTTTGCTATTTAAAATTCACTAAGTTTAATAACGTTGCGAAGATATGAAAATTGCCAAGCATGTACAATATAATACAAGTGCTCAGTGATAAATGTTTATTTAACTACCAGTCTTTTTGTTACAAGTCATTCTTGAAGTAAATCAGAAATTCGTCGTCGATGCTTGTTATCCAGTGTTCAAAGTTCAGTCCGACAGTCTTGTCCAATAAAGGAGCAGGAACAAAGGGAGCTCGTGCAGCAAAAATCTCGCCTGCTTTAAGTGCTTTTATTGAGCTTAGCACCTCGTGTACTGGATGTTCGCCTGCATTAAGTCTGTCACTTAGATTGAGAGCATTGACAATTTTCTCTTCCTTAAACCATTCCGGTTTCTTTGTATTGTATATTTCTGAGTATGTGTCGATTATTGCAGTATTGGACTGTCCGACTTCGCTACGAAGTTGGTTTATCAAATCCTCAACCTTTACTCCGCCGACAGATGCTGCCTGCGCTAGGCTTGTAACTTTTGCTACGGTTTTTCGTATCACCGGGTTTTTCAGCTTTTTAAACTGGGGGGCAATGCTTATCAAGACATCCTCCAGTTGAGGATATGCCATTAATAGTTCTGCTATTTTCGTTCTTGGGCCAATAATTAATTCGTCGTTCATTGTTTTAGAGTTTTTGGTATTTATATGTTTAATGTGATGATTAGTTGATGTACTGATGTGATAATGGAGCAGCCACCACATCCCCCTGTCGGGTACTCCTCCTCGACTAGGAGGAGAGTTTAACAGCCAAGCAGCCTTTTGTTGTATTTATTCCCCTCCTTATCAAGGAGTGGTGCCGTAGGCGGGAGTGGTTGGTTTTAAATTACCACATCAGCAAATTATCACATTATCAACTGTATGAAAGAATACGCCTTTCACCCTCTAGTGCTCTGTTCTCGGTAAGGTCTTGCGACACTTCGAGAGTACCGAGATATTTTCCGTTTTCGTCCCGCAAGGCAAAATATTCGATTTTTATAAATTTGCCTTTCATTTGTATCCAGAAAGGAGCATGCGAAGCTCTTCCTGCTTTAAAGTCGTCTAAAATTTTTTCTACGATGTGCGTGCTTCCCGGAGGGTGGCACAATCGCACGTCCCTATTGATAATAGAGCGGTTTCGTGTAAAAATTCGTTCTTTGCCTTGTGTAAAATATTTCACTTTGTCGTTATCGTCTACAAAGGTCATATCTACGGGGAGTGTGTTTAGTATTGCCATTATCTGTTTTGCCGAGAAGCTGCCTGAGGGAAGCTGTATGTTACCGTCGGTACTTACTGCCGAGACTTCGTCAACATCTTCGATGCCTTCGGGTCTCCAGTCCACTTTGGGGTCGTAGAGGGTAAACCCAAACTCTAGTGTTTGTTTGTGTATTTCCCACCATTCTTCCGTTGTGAGAACATCCATTGCCATTGGGAATAGTATTTCTTCTTCCTTTTTTGTCATGTCTGTAAGCGTCTGAATAGTAGGCATGAACAATATATTTAGCGAGTCAGCAATGTCATTTTTGCATAACTCGGGAGTTCCCAGCAGCTCTATACAGGCTTTCAGTTGTTCTCTTATTTCGTCATGTTTTCCCCACATCACTTTTGGCGGACCGGTGATATCATGGCTTTCAAGGTGAGGAAACAGCAGATATTCTTTGCGCAGGTAGTGTTTATCAACGTCCATCAGTTCGTTAAACCTTGCTTGTAGGGTATATCTGCTTTTGGCAAACTCCTCGTCGCTTTCGTTTACAATGTCTCTCAGCAGAGCGATTGCTTGCCCTGCCACCCTGTTTAGTTCTGAGTTCTCTTTTGTAAAAACGTCGATAGGGTGTCCTTCGGGGATATCTTTTGCGCCGCTAGTGTCAACGTGTCCGTCGAGTACAGCACCGTGAATATCGCACAGTCGGAGTATCTCTGTTTCGGGTAGCCCTTCGGCAATAAGTTCTTGTTCAACCTCTACCACCTCGCCGTAAGGGATATTTTGCAGACTAGCTTCCAGTTCTCTGCGCACTTCGTCGGGGGATGAACCTTCATGGAGTTTTAATATCAGCTCTTTCAGTTGTTCTTTTCTATGTCTTGAATTATCTATTAGCTCACTCATATTGTCATTATTAAAATAATTAGTTGGGGCAAGGTAATAATATTTTTCTAATATCGATAACAAAGTCTATTATATATTTTCTTAGATTGAGAAAATAAGCTAAGTACTTGGTAAAACAAGAGAAAAAGCATAGATTAAGAACGTATATTGAGTCGAAGCTAAAATAGTGAGATTGTCAGCACTTTGCTACATATTCCAAATCATCGGAATGAACAACACGCTAATAATCAATACAATAATATTTAACGGCAATCCAAATTTGACAAAATCCACAAACTTATAGTTGCCCACATTATGAACTATCAGATTGGTTTGGTATCCGATAGGAGTAATAAAGCTTGCAGAGGCCGCAATGCTTACTATTATTATCAATGGACGATATTCAATTCCCAGCTTCTGTGCCAGCAAAATTGCGATTGGAAACATAAATGCTACGGCGGCACTATTGGTTACGGCTTCGGTCAATATCCATGTCAGCACATACAGTAAAGCGAGCACCATATAAGGCGAACTAAAAATAGGAAACGAAGTGATATAATCAACCAAAGAAACCACCCCACCGGTGTTTACTATTGCTTTGCTGATTGCCAATGCCGAAGCAATAGCAATTAATATATCCCAATTTATAGCTCCTGTGTAGACATTGCCAGGCACCAATCTGAACACCATCACCACAAATGCTGATATTAGAGCAAAGAACAGTATTGGCGAGCTCCCTATGTCTAAGGGAAGATACTTGCCAAAGGATGCTCCCAGCACCATAAAAACGAGTATCCCCATTGCAAGACCTCGCTTTTTGTATTCTCCTTTTGTTTCGACTTCTCCAACAGGAGATACCATATAGAAGAAGTATGAATCGCCCCAGTTCTTGATGAAATTTTCGGTTCCCAATATCAGCAAGCTGTCGCCCGGTTTTATATATTCATCAGCGATATTAGATGTTATATGCTCACCATCTTTATTTATTGCCAATACCATCGCATTGAAATTACCATAGAAATCGTAATCCTTAGTTTTTTTCCCATTTCCGTTATACTTTGGAGATACCACAACCTCGTATTGTTTGAGCTGTGCATTTTTCAGCAAAGGCTTATCAGATGCAACACCTTCTAGTTCCACCATTTTTGACGCCAACACCTGTTCAAATTTAGATGGTATCCCAAGTGACAGAAGGCGGTCTCCCTCGTGAATCTCATAGCTTTTACGCTCATCATTTACCTCTATTATGGTGCCGTCAGCTCTTTTTATACTAATAATCTTGACATTGCCCAATTGGCTTATCACCCTCTCGTTGATAAATGTTCCTGCTAATTTACTTCCCTCTGGCACAATGATATCATAGTAATACTCTTTTACGTCCTTCATCTTATTGTCTTTGTTGTACAAATGGGAAGGCAATAAGCGATTTCCACACAGTGCGATATACAGCATGCCAATAACACAAAGAAAAATCCCTATTTTACCCGTTTCAAACATACCTAAACCATCGTATCCAGCTTGAATTAACAATCCATTTACCACAAGGTTGGTTGACGTCCCTACCAGTGTACACATCCCTCCCAATATGGTAACATACGACAAAGGGATAAGTATTTTCTTATATGACAGACCTATTCGCTCGCTCCACTTTTTTAGAGCCGGGGCATAAATAAGGACTACCGGGGTATTATTTATAAATGCAGACAACAGCATTATTGGCGTAAGCACCATTGTTACCAACACCGGATACGCATAGCCCTTTTGCGGCAATATTGTATCTATTATGCTGTTGATGGCTCCGGAGCGTCTAATTCCTTCGGAGACAATCATTATAACAGCTATCGTTATCACTCCTATATTGGAAAAGCCACTGACAAATTCTGCGGGTGAAATAAATCCCAATAGCATATAAATAGACGAGACCAATAAGAGTGTAAGTCCCGGACTCATAATCTCCTTGACCAGGAACACTACCATTGCGATGGTAACACATAATAAGATTATGATGTTATAGTCCATTTATCATTATTTTGATTACACACTTTTAAGGCTTTATGATGCCGCCCTAAAAAACTCACACTCCAAAAAGAGAGGGCAACCACAAAGACAGCTGAGGGATAAGAGTTACCAGAATCAGCGCAAAAATCATAACAAGGAACATCGGCAACAAAGGTTTTATCACCTTCTCTATTCTTGCTCCAGATACACTACATCCAATAAACAAGAGCGACCCCACAGGTGGTGTGCACAATCCGATACTCAGATTCAATACCATTATCATTCCAAAATGCACAGGGTCTACTCCCATTTTAGTCACAATTGGCAAAAAGATTGGAGTGAAAATAAGAACTGCCGGGGTTATATCCATAAATATTCCTACGAAAAGTAGTATCAGATTTATCAGAATTAGTATAACCCAGCCATTGTCAGACACTCCCATCAATGAAGCAGCAACGTTCTGTGGAATTTCAGCATAGGACATAATCCACGAAAGTCCGGCACAAGTAGCGACTAGCAGGAGTACAATTGCCGAAGTCTTTGCCGACTCCAACATAATAGGTCTAATATCTTTCCACGAAACAGTTTTATATATTATCGACAGAACCCACGCATAAACTACTGCCACTGCCGAAGCCTCCGTTGCTGTAAACCATCCTTTAAGTATTCCTCCTATCACTATAACCAATAGGAATAAACTCGGAATGGCATCAAAGAATTTTTTTGCTCCTACTGAGAGACTGGGTGCCGGCTCTCGCTTTATACCTTTTCTAATGGCATAGATTACAGCCACCGTCATCAGAAAAACGCCTGTCAATATTCCTGGAATATAACCCGCCAAGAACAATGCTCCTACCGATACTCCCCCACTTGCAAGAGAATATACAATAAGGACATTGCTAGGAGGAATAGACAATCCTGTCGTTGACGAGGTGATGTTTATTGCAGTGGAGAAATTATTATCAAATCCGGCATTTTTCATCTCGTCTTTCATCATTGTCCCTATTGCCGATGCCGAAGCTGCAGCTGATCCCGATATTGCGCCAAAAAGCATGTTTGAAACTACATTCACAACTGCTAATCCTCCGGGAAGAAATCCCACCAGCACCTTTGCAAAGTCGATAAGTCGCTGGGCAATACCACCCCTATTCATAATATTACCGGCAATGATAAAGAAAGGGATTGCCAGCAATGCAAACTTGTTGACTCCCGAGACCATCTGTAAGGAATATGCACTGAATGCCGGGAGAGAATCTATTGACACGAGCATGGTCAATATACCTGAGATACCTATTGCATAGGCAATTGGGACACTCAGTCCGACTAAAATAATAAAGCTACAAATTAAAACGGCTATTTCCCACATGTCTATTTATCTCTTTTAATTATTGAACAAATATTGCTAATACAAAAGTACATTATCAGCACTCCTGCCAAAGGGATTATGGAATACACATAACCTAAAGGCAATTGCATGGACGGGCTTACAACTCCGAGTCTAAATCTGGAATAAACCAGAGTCAACCCTCCTATAACCATTACTGTTAGGGCAAACATTCCAACCAACGATTCTATTAATATTTCTAGAGGTCTGCTTGTTCCTTTGTCTCGCAATTTCATCAGCAATATATCAATGGCTAAATGCGAGCCTTTAGCTGTTCCATAGGCAGCACCTAACATTGCAACCCAAATCAATAGAAAACCTGCAAGTTCGTCAGAAGATGAATTATCTATGATATTGGTAAGATTGGTAATTATCTGAAAAACAACAACGCAAACTAGCGTTACCATTGTTGCAACCATTATTACTTCTAAGAACTTTTCTATTTTATTTCTCATGCCAGTTAGTTTATTTAGCTTCTATCCTCTCAATGTAATCTTTCAGCAATGCGTTGTCCTTTGCATTCTCTATATTGCTACGAGTGATGTCGGCAAATGCCTTTTTCTCGTCGTCACTAAGCTCTAATACATTTACTCCTGCTGCTCGAAGTTCGTTTAGGCATTTCTCTTCGTCTTCCTTCCAATATTGTCTCTGGAATGGTACCGAATATTTAGCTGCTTCTTTTAGCCATTTTTGCTCCTGCGACGACAACTTTGCCCAAACATGACGACTGATGATAAGAACATCTGGTACTGTGGAGTGCTCATCCAATGTATAATATTTGCATACTTCGTAGTGATGTGAGGTATAAAGGCTTGGTGGATTATTTTCTGCCCCGTCGATACCTCCGTTTTGCAAGGCTGTGTATAGCTCTCCATAATCCATCGGAGTAGGTACTCCTCCCATACTTTTTATCATTCCTACAGCAATAGGACTTTTCATAACCCTAATTTTCATGCCTTTGACATCATCAGGGGTTCTTACCTGCTTATCTCTGGTATAGAAACTACGACTTCCTGCATCATAAAAGCACAAACCTACCAATTCTTTTTCTTGTGGAGACATTAGTATTTGTTCGCCTATATCGCCATCTAAAACGGAAAAGACATGTTGCTTGTTTCTAAAAATATATGGTAGTCCTAGTACCTTATAATCATCACAAAAACCTTCCATTGTAGCTGATGAAACCTTTGTCATAGCTAAAGCACCAAGCTGCAACATCTCTATACAGTCTTGCTCGCTACCAAGTTGTCCGCCAGGATATACTTTTATTTCCATATCCCCTCCAGAGATTCTTCTAACCTCATCAGCCATCTTAGCTATACCCTTATGTACGGGGTGATCTGTGGGGAGTCCATGCGCAAGTTTCAGCTCGCAAACGGTGCTATTTCTTTCCTTAGAGCAACCTGCTACAAACAAGGCAATACTCAGTAAAACAATATTTTGCAACAGTCGGATGATTCGTGTTTCCATTTTTTGTTTTTTGTAACTCCTTGCTCTGCTTGTCAAGACTTATATCAAAAGGCTAAATATACAGCAACATGGTTAATTTTATTAGGGATTGCAAACTTATTTACCCATTCTTATTTTTGCAACATTGTCCAATGCCTGTCTGACGCTATCTGCCAGTTTGGACCAATTACCCCCTTCTACAACATCCTTAGGGAACAATTGCGAACCTAAACCTACACAAGCGACTCCGGCATCAAACCATGCTTTCATATTGTCATATTCGGGAGTTACTCCACCTGTAGGCATAATGCTAGACCAAGGACAAGGACCCATTACTGCTTTCACAAAACTAGGACCGCCAACCTGCGAACCCGGGAAAATCTTTACAATATCTGCACCCAACTCCTCGGCATAGTTAATCTCGGTGAGTGAGCCACAACCGGGAGACCAGTTAATCTTCCGTCTATTACAGACCTTTGCCATGTCTGGATTTAAAATTGGCGACACCACAAAATTAGCCCCTAACTGTATGTAAAGTGCTGCTGTTGGGGCATCTATAACTGAGCCTACCCCTAGCATCATTCCATCCAACTCAGATGCCACTTTCTTGCTTACCGTGGCAAACACTTCGTGGGCAAAGTCGCCTCTGTTTGTAAACTCGAATACTCGTGCGCCTCCGTCATAACACGCTTTTATTGCATTATAAACTACATCTGCGTTTTTGTTATAAAAAACAGGGACAATGCCTGTTCTTTTCATCGCTTGTATTACCTCAATACGTGTATACTTTGCCATATTTATGTTATTTTTTTTAGTGCTAGGGTTAAGATATTAAAGTGTTTTATCTGATAATTGTCTGTTTCCTATCAGGACCCACCGAGACGACAGTTACCGATATTCCGGTATACTCTTCAATGAACTTCACGTAGTCGGCAAATGCAGAAGGAAGTGTTTTATAAGTGGTGCAAGTCGTAATATCTTCACTCCAACCTTTAACTTCGGTATACACTGGCTCCAACGTGCTGTCTATTTCGTAAGGAAATTTATCGGTTTCCTTACCGTTTATTTTGTAAGAAGTGCAGACTTTCAATGTATCAAAACCCGAAAGCACATCCCCCTTCATCATATAAAGCTCTGTTACTCCATTTATCATAATGGCATACTTCAGAGCCACTAAGTCTAACCATCCACATCGGCGAGGTCTACCAGTAGTCGAGCCAAACTCATGTCCGTTCTTGCGCATTGTCTCGCCATCGTTATCAAAGAGCTCTGTTGGAAAAGGACCAGAGCCTACCCGAGTGCAATAAGCCTTAAATATCCCGATTACCTTTCCAATTTTTGACGGGGATATTCCTAATCCGGTGCAAGCACCGGCCGTTACAGTGTTAGAAGATGTTACGAATGGGTAAGACCCGAAATCGATATCTAACAATGTGCCTTGTGCTCCCTCTGCAAGTACCGATTTGCCACTTTCTAGACTATCATTTATAAAGTACTCGCTGTCAGTAGTTGCAAATTGCTTGATGCACTCTATGCCCTCTAACCATTCCTTTTCGTATTCTGCTAGCGATGATGTATAGTCAAAATTATATTGGGAGCTTAAAATCGAGATATGTCGTTTCTTCCGTTCTTCATATTTGCTGTTAAAGTCTGAGAAAATATCGCCAATTCGCAAACCTTCTCTTCCTATCTTGTCGCGATATGCAGGTCCTATCCCTTTCAGTGTAGAACCAATCTTGCTTTTCCCTTTTGCTTCCTCCGAAGCTTGGTCAAGCAATCTGTGAGTTGGCAAGATTACCGAAGCCTTATTGGATATTAAGAGATTCTTGGAAATATCGAAGCCTTTTGTCTTGAGGTTTTCTATCTCTTTTTTGAAGATTGCGGGATCTATAACTACCCCGTTACCAATTATGTTTATGCATCCCTCTCTGAATATTCCCGAAGGTATGGTGTGTAGGACTTGTTTTATGCCGTTAAACTCAAGCGTATGACCCGCATTCGGACCTCCTTGAAAGCGTGCCACCACATCATAATTAGGTGTTAGTACGTCGACAATTTTGCCTTTGCCCTCGTCGCCCCATTGCAGACCTAAGAGGATATCCGCTTTACTACTCATAATGTTTTATTAATATACTACTAAACAGGTATTTGTCGCTGGAAAGCTTTTTGTAAAGATATTGACGTTTCTGTCCTAGACACTTCGTCAATCTCGCCTATCATGTCTATGATATGTTTCAAATGGGCATTATTCTGAGCAAGTATTTTTATGTACATAGAGTACTGCCCCGTCATAAAGTGGCATTCTACCACCTCCGGAATATCTAATAGCCTTTTGTAAACGGCATCTAAATGCTTGCCTTTCTCAAGGATTAAACCCATGTAAGAACAAGAGTTATAACCTAGCTTCTCGGGATCTAATATGAACTCGCTCCCCGACACGACTCCAAGGGCAACAAGCCTTTGCACTCTCTGATGAATTGCCGCACCGGAGACACCACAGTCTCGTGCTACTTCCAAGAAAGGTGTTCTTGCGTTTTTTGTAATTATACGTAGAATCTTTCTATCCAAATCATCAATTTGTGGAAACTCGTCATTTTTCTTTTTGTATGTTATCATTGCCGAATAATAATTGTTTAACACGCAAATGTAATATAAATAATTCAGATGCCCCCATAGTGAGTCTTTTTTTTAAAAAAAGAAAGTAATTCCAAGAATTCAAGATTTTTCCTTAATTTCAAGCATAATTCTTTACTAGAACTCTTATTGGCAATTAGTTCTATTTTCGCCGCATTGCACAAAATAAACGCGCCACTCATCACTCAAATAACCATTCCTTCCAAAGTATTACAACTCCTTATCGCCAAAAGACGAAATCTTATTACAGACTATTTACCAAAAAACAATACAACACAATTATTTCATATCATATCTTGACACGGCAAGCGTCAAATTCGTCCCTTCAAAGGACATATAATCAGCGCACTTCACAAAAGCAATTCCTTGCCACGCTATGCTCATAATGCACTCAAACTGACGTGCCACCCAGAGCTCGTCTATAAAGCCCAACCTCTAGGTGGCATCCTCCTGTCTGTCATGCGCCTAAACAAAGAAGCTATTAAGGCACAAAACTCGCAAGACTCAATACTCAACCTCATGCCTTAACCTATCTACATTATGAACAGACAGGCACTAATTACAGATGATTATTTTAAGAGAACAACATCAACACTCGCAACCTTTCACACTTGCATGCGTCTTTTTATTATAGATTAATCAATAATTATAACTTATGAAGACTTTTTTTAAATTAATATTGCTCTCAGTAGGATTTGTTTTCTTATCCTGCAGCAATGATAACGACAGTGAGCCTTACGGACCAGAGGCAAATCTATCAGGATTTACGCTCAGCACCCCAAGAGATACGATGCGAGCTTCGCAGTTTCAAATTTATATAACATATAACTATGACAATGAGTATGCTTTGGAGTATGGTCTTTATCCACAAGTGCTGACTAGCATTGACAGTCTTAGCGTGACCTTGATCGATGCAGGCGGAAACCCAAGTTTTAACAATGGGACAAACATGAACCCATATTTTGTGGTAAATGACAACCTGAGACACAACGAACTATATCAAACTATTGATACTTATGTGTCCGCCAATAAAATCCGCTGTCTGAATCCATATCTAGTATTCACAAATCAGAATAAATTAGCCCCAAAAAACGATCCACTCATAAGCGACACACTAGATGCTGAATTTCAAGTAAAGATTGAAATGACAAACAACAGCAAAAGAGAGGTCTTTATTGAGAACATAAAATGTATTATAACCCCTTAATGAAACAATTATGAGAAAATTTACATTAACGACAATAATCCTTGTATTCTGCTGCGTATCTGACATTTGGGCGCAGGACAAGGTGCAAGAGGACAATGCAAAATCAGATCTTAGATGGGGAGTAGATATTGGTCTGCGCGGTTCTTCCATAGAAATGGAATTCGAAAAGGACGGTCGTTTTCACAATTATAATTTGAGGCGCGAGAGTTCTTTCTCGGGGGGACTGTTTTTGCAAACAAATAAGTTTGAAGCCTCCATTATCTCTAATGGTTATGGATTTACAGCATCAGCAGGATACAATATCTTTAAAAAATTCTGGTTAGAGGTGCAAGGCTCCTACGAAGATTATTATTATGACGCTTACATAGAAAACAGTAATAATTATGGAAACGGATATGGAAGCGACATTAGCATCGGACGAGCTCAATTAGGCATTAGTTATCATGATATACTGGGACAACGTTTAAAATTCAATGGAGGCATCTGGGGAGGCTTTTTATCAGGCAACAAGTCTATTGACAGCTATGTGCTAAGCGATTATAGCGAAGAAGACGATTATGACGGCTATTACGATAACAATTATGCAATCAATAATATCAAAAGGGAGGTTACTGACGAATTTTCCATCAATACATCCTTGACATTCGGGGCTAAAGCATATTTAGAACTATTACCAAATCCGAGGAAAAATAGAAAAAGCCCTATTACCCCATTTATAGAAATGACTATTTTTGGGAGTGTGCCTAATGCAGATGCAAAGCGAACAGTTGAAGAATGGATTGACGGCAATGTCGTCTATGAAGACCCGGTCGATTACAGCAACTGGTCAAGAAGCTCTCTCAATATATGGCTCGGAGCCGGGATTAAATGGTATTTCAAATATTGAGACAATATGTAATGGTCAACAAGATCAGGTATAAATATCCAATTTTGTTGACCATTTTGCTCACTAGATTATTAGCAGGGCATCGCCATAAGCCCCAAATCTATACTTTTCTTTTACTGCCACATCGTATGCGTTCATAAGCAGGTCATAACCGGCAAATGCAGATGTCATCATCATTAGTATAGACAGCGGCAAATGGAAGTTTGAAATCATGCTGTTGCAGATTTTAAAATCGTATGGAGGAAAGATAAACTTATTCGTCCATCCATCGAATGGAGTAAGTTCGTCATTGGTAGTTACTGACGTTTCAACAGCCCTCATGACAGTGGTTCCCACTCCACATATACGCTTTTTGCGTTCTTTTGCATGATTTACAATACCGCAGGCTTCCGCATCTATTCTCATTTGCTCCGAGTCAACTTTGTGTTTTGTTAAATCTTCAACGTCAACCGACCTAAATGATCCAAGTCCTATGTGAAGCGTTATGTATGCAAACTCAGCTCCTATAATCTCCAGTTTTTTAATAAGTTCACGGCTAAAGTGCATTCCTGCAGTTGGCGCAGCCACTGCTCCAATATGTTTTGCAAACAATGTTTGATAGCGTTTTTCATCACTTTCTTCCACCGGACGATTAATAAACTTTGGGAGCGGTGTTTCTCCTAATGAATACAACAATTTTCTAAATTTATCATTGTCTCCATCGTACAAGAATCGCAGGGTTCGTCCTCGCGATGTTGTGTTATCTACAACTTCGGCAACCAAGGAATCGTCTTTTCCAAAATACAGTTTATTTCCAATTCTTATTTTTCTGGCGGGGTCAACAAGCACATCCCACAATTTATTCTCTTGGTTTAGCTCTCTAAGCAGGAAGACTTCTATTTTAGCTCCGGTTTTCTCTTTATTACCATACATCCTGGCAGGAAACACCTTTGTATCGTTAAAAATAAGTGCATCGCCCTCCATAAAGTAATTTGTTATCTCATGAAACGCGCAGTGTTCGATAGAACCATCCTTTTTATGCAACACCATCAACCGCGACTCATCTCTATTCTTTGCCGGATGTAGTGCTATCAACTCCTCTGGCAGATTAAATTTAAATTTTGAAAGTTTCATTATCTTTATTTTTATGCGCTCCAATTACTACCGATCACCGAGATTATATTCTGGGATATTTGTAAAGGACTCTATTTGTATTATTGCTCTGTCTAACTTGCATCCAATTGCTCCAAAAACTCTTCTACCGAATAAGAATTGCTGAGTACATAAGTGCCTACTCTGGAACGTACTAACCCGGTCAGGTAAGCTCCCGACCCTAATGCTTCTCCCAGATCCCTTGCCAACGAGCGAATGTAAGTTCCTTTACTACAAACAATCCTCAACACCAACTTGTTCATATTGAAATCTAAAATCTCCAAGCAACTGATATTAATTGACTTGGGTTTTATTTCTACATGCTCCCCTTTTCTTGCATGCTCGTAGGCTCTCTTGCCGTTTACCATTACTGCCGAATATATAGGAGGGACTTGCTCTATATCGCCAATAAACTTCTCTAATGCCGACTCCAATAGCTCACGAGTTATATGCTCCGTCTTGTACTCATTGTCTTCCTCTGTTTCGACATCAAAAGAGGGCGTTGTTGCTCCAAGTTTTATTTCTGCAATATACTCTTTTTCCAAGCCCTGCATTTCTTCTATGCGTTTTGTAAATTTACCTGTGCATATTATCATCAAACCCGTTGCTTTGGGATCTAATGTTCCAGCATGACCGACTTTTAGTTTCTTTATTCCAAATTTCTTGCAAATCCTATATCTTATCTTTCCAACAAGATCAAACGACGTCCAATCAAGAGGCTTGTCAAAAATAAATACCTGCCCACTCTGGTATTCCTCTATATGCAAAGGTAGCTTATTGTCCATTTATACCATAAAAAATGATGCAACAATTGCGACAACACCTATAACCAAACAATATATTGCAAAATATATCAAACTCCCTTTTTGCACGAGTTTCACCATCCACTTACAGGCAAAAATGCCTGATACCAAAGCGGCAAAAAAACCTACTACCAATGGCATTGTGTCCATATTATGTGTTCCATCACTTGACATCTGCAACTCTATAGCGTCCAAAAGCATGGCTCCAACTATTGCAGGCACAACCATCAGAAATGAAAACCTTGTTACCTTTGTCTTGTCAACTTTCAGTATTAGTCCTGTAGCAATGGTAGATCCCGACCTAGAAATTCCGGGAAGCACTGCAATTGCCTGAGCAATACCAATTATCAATGCCCGAAATGGATTAATATCTTTATCAGACTGTTTTATTCTTGTGCTGACGTACAACACTACCGCTGTAATTAGAAGACAAACTCCTACCAGCAATACTATTTGATATTCGGGTGTTACTTCCCGATCAAGGAAAACATCCAGTTTATCATTGAACAATAGATAAACAGGGATTAGCGGAGTAAGCGATATAAGGATATTCAGAAGCATTTTTGTCTCGTCGTTCATTTCAAACTTAAATAGTCCGACAAACAAGTTTACGATATCTTTTCTGAATACTATTAATGTACTTATAACGGTTGCCACATGTACCACAAGATTAAACATAAGGTTGTCTTCCAGCTCAACGCCCAACAACGACTTTGCCAATTCTAGGTGTCCACTAGAACTAACCGGCAAGAACTCGGTTAAGCCCTGTATTATTCCAAGTATGGCAGATTTTATAAGATCCATCTAGTCTTCCTTCTTATTATCTTCGTCTTCGCTTTTATCTCTTTTCATAATGGCATAAACCTCAAAAGCAAAGCCCAACAACACAACAATTGGGGCTAATGTGATACGACGAAAACTAAATATTTCTTCATTAAAAACATTGGGGTCTTTGCTACCTCCTCCCGACATCAATATAAAACCTAATATTATAATGCCAATACCTATCAGCATAAGGATATAGTTGATACGAGTGAAGGGAAAATCAAATACTCCAGATGATTTTTCATCCTGTCCTACTTTTTGTCCATTATGTTGCTTTTTACTCATAAAATACCATATTAATGCGCAAAGATATAAATTTAATAGTATAAATCGTTGCTATTTAACCCGTTTTTTTTGCCAACATTATCCTATAGACACAAATCCCGTCGACCACTACTTACGACAGACTCCCACTGAACATCAATCTTCGCATCGTAATTATAATTACTCTCCATAGTAGCAATCTGCTTCTTTGTGTCGGCGGGTTTTCCCTCGTACGACACTTCCCGGTAAACACTACCACAGTCGTGGTCGGTCATTTTATCCATCCAAAACGGGAGAATATTGGCAACCAACTACTCTTTCAGCTCTTTTTCTAAAATTTTGAATATCCATTGTGCTTCCTTCGTTCTTTTAATTCTTTTGTTATGCTGCTAACTCGCTCCTCATTTAAAGGATAGAAAATGATGAATATTATGCTGAGAAATGCTCCTATTGCAGGAAGAATACTCAAAAACATCTTGATTCCGTCGATGGTTTCTGCACTTTGCTCCTGATTTGCCACAAACCCAAAATATGCTAGCAACCAACCTGTTAATGCACTCCCTAAAGTCCATCCCAGTTTCTGACTCATCGACGAAGACGAGAATATAAGTCCAGTTGCTCTGTTGCCTGTCTTCAATTCTGAATAGTCGGCACAGTCGGCGTACATCGACCACAACATCGGAAAAACACTGCCCGCACAAACGCTAATCAAGATTTGAAACAAGAATATCATCTCCAATTGAGACTTGTCGAACTGATAAAAGACAAGGCTCAGAACTGTTGCTATCAGCATTGAAGCCATAAATGTTTTCTTTTTCCCTATTACATTGCTCACGGGTGCAGCAAGAACCACACCCACAATATTAGCAATCTGACCCACAGACAAATACAGTGCGCTCAAAGCAAGATGAGGAGACACCGCGAAGCCGAACAATACGGGAGCACTCACATTTTCCTCTCCCACAAAATATTTAAAGTAATACACTGCCGCACCATCTCTTACCGAGTTAAATATCAACACTGCTATTCCCGCACCCAACAAAATCCACCAAGGCTTGTTTCTAAATAAGTCGTGCAAGTCCTCTTTGAAATGATTCTCCGATTTTACGGGCTTCACCCGCTCTTTGGTCAGACGGAAGCAGCCATAAAACAAGATTATACACATGACAGCTATCACAGCAGCACTCATCGTCCAACTTTCCTGTACGGAGTAGCCCTTACTTTCGTTGAAGTATTTTATCATCGGCTCAAAAGAAAACAAGGCAACAAAGCTACCGATGTAGGCAAAGGTCATCCTAAAAGTGGACAAGACATTCCTCTCGCTCGGATTGGGACTCATCACCCCTAGCAGCGATGCATAAGGCACATTGATTGCCGAATAGACCATCATCATGAGCGTGTAGGTAATGTAGGCATACACAATCTTTCCCGTCATATTCATATCGGGAGTTACAAAGGTCAACACACCGATAATCCCAAAAGGAATACAAAGCCACAGCAGATAAGGGCGGAATTTACCCCAACGGGTGTTGGTGCGGTCTGACAATACTCCAAAGATAGGGTCGTTTGCAGCATCCCAAAATCGAGTGAGTAAGAACATGGTACCAACTGCTGCCGCCGGAATACCAAACACATCAGTGTAGAAAATCATAAGGTAGGCGGTAAACAGCTTCCAAAACATCGAAGATGCCATATCTCCCAAGCCGTAGCCTATTTTTTCTTGTAGTTTTATCATAGTAGTATTTTTTTGCTGACAGTTATTAGTTTCTAGTTTTTAGTTATCAGCTTTTTGTTTATATTATTCAGATAGTAATATAGCATCGTAATATTATAGCATCATCAAAGTATATTCTCCAGTATTTTTTGATTCTTGTCTACCATCTTCTTTATTGTCTCGACGGATGTAGACGAGAACAGACCGTCTTTAGGGGTGTTCATGCAGTAGTCTACCAATTGGTCGACGGTAGATGTAGCTACGTGCATACGGGTGTCGGACGAAGCATAGTAGATAAACACTTGCCCATCCTCGTCAGCAATCCAACCATTGGTAAACAATACATTGGAAACGTCGCCTATACGCTCCTCTCCTTCGGGTGCCATAAAATGTCCGGCAGGCGAAGCTATTAATTTTGAAGGGTCTTTCAAATCGGTCATAAACATATACAGCACATAACGTAGTCCGGCAGCACAATTGCGTACGCCGTGAGCCAGATGCAACCAGCCTTTGTCTGTCTTGATGGGATGAGGTCCTTGTCCATTCTTCACTTCCTTTATGGTATGGTAGAAACGAGAATCCACAATCTTCTCCTCCTCGACAACTGCGTTTGTCATGTCGTCGACCAATGCCCAGCCAATACCGCCACCGCTGCCGGTATCAATAAAGCCATCCTGTGGACGAGTGTAAAGAGCATATTTACCATCTACAAACTCGGGATGCAGTACTACATTTCGTTGCTGACTCTTAGTTTTCAGGTCGGGCAGCCGCTCCCACTCTTTCAAATCTTTTGTTCGGGCAATTCCTGCCGTTGCTGTCGCTGCCGACAAGTCGCCGGGCTTAGTATCGTCATGTCTCTCTGCACAGAATAATCCGTAAATCCAACCATCCTCATGAGCTGTCAGGCGCATATCGTAAACGTTAGTTGCAGGAATAATATCTTCGGGCATGGTAATGGGGTAGTCCCAAAAACGAAAATTGTCTATACCGTTAGGACTCTCGGCTACTGCAAAGAAGGACTTGCGGTCTGCTCCCTCGACACGTACTACCAACAAATACTTGCCTTGCCATTTCATTGCTCCCGAGTTTAGGGTTGCATTCATGCCGATACGCTCCATCAGCATCGGGTTGGTCTTCTCGTCCAAATCATAACGCCAGATAATCGGCGTATGTGCGGCGGTTAATACAGGATAGGTGTGGCGGGTGAATACTCCGTTAGTAGCTTTGTACGGCGTGTTTCTGCGAGTAAGCAGCTCCTCTTGTTCTTCAAACAAGTTTTGAAGGCGGTTGTCAAAAGAATTCATAGTTTGTTTGATTATTTCAGTCGTTTGTATTTTGCGTAATTTTAATTCTTCTTTATATGTTATTGATATCTAGTTGATTTCTGACAGCCTTAATATTCGGCTTGAGTAATCGTTTTGTTTATGATAGTCGACCTTGTGATTGCAGGACTCTTAAGCACTGCAAAGAGTGAACAAATGAGCGCAATTAAAAAGTTTTTTCCATATCTCATGACATTTTGTTCATATACTACCATTTTTACACTGCAAATATATTTAGGCAACACGTCCTTAACAGGCACTATCTTGCCTATTTATAGTACTTTGCACAGAACACACACAAAGCAATATAAATCAAGCTACTACACACAGAAACACATTAATCTTAACCTTTAGTGGTACTTTCTTACCATTAAAAGGTAATTGAAACAACAATAACTTTTATTGTGCTTAATAATTAAATACCGGAGTTGCTCTTTTTTTATTTTTTTGAGCCCCCGGAAAATTAAAATACTATCTTTGTGTTACGGAGAGCTTTATTAAACTTTTGAGTTCTTGCTAAAGCCAAAATGCCGAAAATATATTTTAATCAAAAAAAACACAAGAAAATGAAGATAGAAGTTTCAAATGGAGAGATTGTTGACAAACTGACAATCATCGAGATTAAGCTTTCGGAAATAAAAGACGAAGCGAAGTTGACAAATTTGCGCAAAGAGCATGAGGTGCTTGACTGTGCTGTTGCTAACATTATTAGCAAAGACCACGAGCTATACAAAGAACTTCTGAAAATCAACAAGGAGCTATGGGATGTTGAGGACAGGCTCAGAGATATGGAGCGACGTAAGGACTTTGGAGAGGCATTTGTGAAAGATGCACGAGCAGTGTACTACACCAACGACAGACGCTCGGAAGTGAAGCGACAGATAAACGATTTTACAGGTTCAGAACTCGTTGAAGAAAAGAGCTACGAAAAATACAACTAAAACTAGATATTTTGGATATTCCCCATAATGTTTTAATAATCCGGCTCTCTGCCTTTGGCGATGTAGCTATGTCCACAGCAGCTGTCAAGGGGCTTGTGGAGAAACATCCCAACACCAGATTTACGATGCTGACAAAAAGTGGGAGTGAGCCTTTGTTTGGCGGTATAAAGGATTTAAGAGTAATCGGAGCAGATTTTAAGGAACAGTACAAAGGTATCGGCGGAGTGCTGAAACTCGCAAAAAATTTATCAAAAGATGATTACGACTATATAATCGATCTGCACGACGTCTTGCGCACAAAGCTGATTAGGAGCTATTTTTACACTGCCAAGAGTGTAAAATCTTCGGTAATAGACAAAGGACGTGGTGAGAAAAAAGATTTCATCAGAAAAAGGCTGACAAGTCCGCTGAAACATACTATTGAGAGATATTTGGATGTGTTTAAGAAAGCGGGGTTAAATGCAAGTTTTTCTCTTCCCTCGCTTATACCCTCCGATGAGGCAGAACGCACCATAAGTACGTATTTGGCAGGTCTGCCACACGAGAAGACGGTGTGTATCGCACCCTATGCCGCCCACGACAATAAGGTTTGGGGCGACGAGAAGATTTCGGAGCTAATAGAGCTTTTGCGACAGAATCAGCTTAATATTTTATTGATTGGCGGGAGGTCAGAAAAAAATAATTTAGAAAATATTGCTTCAAAATTCGAAAATATTGAGGTCATTGCAGGGAAATTCTCTTTGGAAGAAGAGATGGCACTTTTATCTAGTGTAACTCTCAATATAACAATGGACTCCTTTAATATGCACCTTGCGTCGCTTTCGGGTGGAACAGTAGTTTCGATTTGGGGAGCTACCGACCCCATGTTGGGCTTTGCGCCTTTGGGGAAATCGCAGGGATATACCATATCCACAGGACGGGAGCTACCGTGCCGTCCCTGCTCGGTGTATGGGGCAAAGGAATGCGAACAGAAAACCCTCTTGTGTATGGACAACATAAGTGCAAAGTGGGTTTACGAATTTATAAAAGACAAAAAACTGATTTAATGTTGCAAGTCTAATACAGCTCTCGTATCTTATTAGCGTTTTTTGTATTTAAGAAAGATTGATTAACTTTGCAGTGTATATAAATGGAGACCGGAGACCATATAAAAACGGGGCACAACCGAAAAGCCTTATGAGTAGGAATAAAAAAAGAGAGTTAAAATGAATAATTTATTTGGAGAAGTTGGAACAGGAGGAATGATAGTTTACTTTGCAATTTGCATTGTACTAATTGCAGCACTGTGGAAAATTTTTGAGAAAGCTGGCAAGCCTGGTTGGGCAAGTATAGTTCCAATTTACAACATCATTGTATTGTTGGAAATCGTAAAGAAACCCACATGGTGGGTTATATTATTTTTGATCCCATTTGTGAATATTGTTATTCTCGCAATAGTCTGTATTCAATTAGCAAAGGCCTTTGGTAAAGGAACTGGCTTCGGGATTGGTTTATTACTTCTCAGTATAGTCTGCTTCCCTATATTAGGATTTGGTGATGCTGTTTATGAGGGTACAAGTAATGATAATAATCCTAGCCAAATAGGACAAGAATAAAGTTTCTTAAATAAGATATTATTCAAGAGTCGAGAAAATTCTCGGCTCTTTTTTGATACACACTTTTTGGGCGGTATCCTATTTACTATATTTGTACTCTTAATACCAATTTACTTTGTATATGAATAATCCTCAACAATCACAATTTACGGCACTAAACAGTCTTAGCAAGCAAGCTCTTATAAAGCATCTTACCGGACGCTTTGCACACGAAAACATGTCGACAAAATCAACTGTTGGCGATGATGCAACTGTTGTAGACAACAACGAGTCATGCCTAATAAGCTCGTCAACTCTAATTGCAGGAATAGACTTCGACCTCATGTATGTCCCTCTAGTGCATCTGGGTTATAAGGCTGTTACAAATGTAGTTGCTGACATTAGTGCAATGCATGGGTATGCCGAGCAGATAATTGTTAACATTGCTGTTTCAGACAGATTCTCGGTTGAAACTCTAGAAGATTTATTCATGGGTATCGAACAAGCGTGCAACGACTATCGTTTGGACTTTACCAACCTCAATTTAAAAAGCACCGTCTCGGGCATGGTGATAAGCACTACAGCAATTGGCACTACAGCTGAGAACAAAAAAGCCGTAGGGCAAAACGGAGCCATCCAAAACGACCTGATTTGTGTTACCGGCGATCTGGGTGCTGCATACATGGGACTACAACTCCTTGAAAGAGAAAAGGAGGTCTTTAAGGTAAACCCTAACAGCCAGCCCCAACTAGAAGGCTCAAGCTACATCCTAGAAAGATACCTCCGCCCCAAGGCAAGGGTCGATTTAGTTCAAATATTAGACTCATACAACATCATCCCGACTACAATGAAATCTATTGACGAGGGACTTGCGGCAGCACTAATGCACATAGCTACAAACTCAACTTGCGGCACAAAGATATACGAAGAAAAGGTCCCTATGGCAGATGAGACTATCAATACAGCCCAAGAGTTCAACATCAATCCAATAGTTGCAGCTCTAAACGGTGGTGATGACTTTGAAATTCTTTTTACTGTCTCTATAAACGATTTTGAGAAAATAAAAAACGATACTGATATTACAGTAATCGGACATATAACGGCACCGTCAGAGGGCAATGTGCTGACAACATCCGGAGGTTCAGAAATTGAAATAAAAGCTCAAGGCTGGAATATGTAAACATCAATCGTTTTGAACCTTAATTATAACGCAAGACAGACCTCTAGTAAATTAGAAGTCTGTCTTACATTAAATATATATTCCTACTCTATTTCCTCTTTTACCTCGCCACATTTCGACATTTTTGCACCAAAGTAGGGATTGCGGATTTGTTCCTCTGTACTTAGCCAGTAAGCGCCCTTGTTGTCGTCTGCCATCGGGCAAAATTGGCTGTACACCTTTTGATTTATGCCAAATGCTTTTACGGCTTTTACAAGGCTGCCCGACAGAGCTTTAAAATATTTGCGTTGTTTTTCCAAGTCACTGCTTGCACTCAGCATTTGAGCATTGTCTTTTATACCTTTTTCAAGTGTCATCCAGTGCATATGGGCTTTATCTTTCAGAAGTTTCATATCCACATTTTTCAGTTCTGTCAGCATTTTTTTTGCATTTGCCTGAGCCACGTCAGCATTGTCCTCTGTCAGCCCGTCTTTCATGCTGATATACTTGTCGAATACTGATTTTAGTTGTTTTTGAAATGTGCTTGACACTTCATATCTCACCTCGTTCATTTGTCCTTCCATATCGTTCATTCCTTCGTGTTCCGACATTGACTTATCGCCTCTGCTCATCATCGATTTTTTGCCTTGCAGTTGTGCTGCTGCATCGATTGTGAAAGTTCCGTTTGTTACTATTTCCTCGCCGATTTCTAATCCGCTTTGGATATTATAGGTCTCGCCGATTTTAGTTCCCAGCTCCACCTCACGCATTTCGAATACCGGCTCGTCGGGCTTGGTTTTTACGTACACCACCGAGCGTTTCCCCGTCCATAATACTGCTGAGGCAGGAATGGATATAGGTTTTTCGGCACCAGTTTTTTTCTCTGCGATAAGACCTTCCACGAACATTCCGGGTTTTAGTTTACCGTCGTTGCTAAGGTCAGCACGAACTTTTATTGTTCTTGTCGGCTCGTCGAGGGTTGGGTATATAAACGAAATCCTGCCATTGAAAGTTTTGTTGGGATAGGCATTGGATTTGATTTTTATACTTTCCCCTAGCTTTACGTCGGCTATTTGATTTTCGTAGACATCGAATATCGCCCACAGTGCGTTGAGATTGCTAATCATAAACAGTCCTTGTCCTCTGTTGACGTAATCGCCTTTCTCCACCATCATTTTAGACACCGTCCCTGCCACCTCCGCATATACGGAAAAACTTTCTGTAATTTTTCCTGATGTTTCGATTTGATTTATTTGACTTTCCGACAGTCTCCACAGTTTCAGCTTCTCTCTAACTGCCTTATATAGGTCCTGTTGCGAGTCTTTTATTGCCGATGTGGTAATAAGCTCTTGTTGTGCAGCTACCAGTTCGGGCGAATAGATGCTTGCCAGCAGCTGTCCTTTGCTGACCTTTTGCCCGACGTAGTTAACATTCAGACTTTCTATTCTTCCTGCAAAGTGTGTAACTTGTACTTCGTCTACATTTTCGTTTTCCTTGATTTTTCCTGACAGTCTGATACCGTGTTCCTTAGCAGATGTTGAAGTCTTGCCGTCGTTTTCTTTCACGATATAGGTTTGCACGTTGGCAAGAGCCACAGCATTGTCGGTCAGTTTAAACTCGTCGGGATTTAGACCCGATGCTCCTGTCTCGGCAGGAATAAGTGTCATACCGCAAATTGGGCAGTCTCCCGGTTCGGATTTCATTATTTGCGGGTGCATTGAGCAAGTCCACATTTGTCCTTTTGCGGTTTCAGTATTACTCTCGCTTACTTTTTTGTCACTTTTGGAATTATGGAATAGCAGCCAACCCAACAATAGCCCCAAACCTAATATTAAGGCGTAACTTACGTATTTTTTCATTTTGTTTAAAATTTAATATTTCTCAATCGTAATGCATTTCCTATTACGGAAACCGAACTAAAACTCATTGCTAGTGCCGCTATCATCGGAGACAGGAGTACACCAAACATCGGATACAATATTCCTGCGGCAATTGGCACTCCCAGAGCGTTATACACAAATGCAAAGAAAAGATTCTCCCTTATATTTTTAACTACCTTATGGCTGAGGTTTTTAGCCTTTACAATTCCCTGCAAGTCGCCTTTAATCAGGGTGAGGGCTGCACTTTCTATTGCCACATCCGTACCTGTTCCCATTGCAATGCCCACATCTGCTTGCGCCAGAGCAGGTGCATCGTTGATACCGTCTCCTGCCATAGCCACTATTTTACCTTGCTCTTGCAGTTTCTTCACCTCTTTGAGCTTGTCTTCGGGAAGACAGCCTGCTCTGAAAGCCTTTAGAGCCAGTTTGTCGGCAACATATTTGGCAGTATCGGGATTATCTCCTGTCAGCATTATGACATCTATGCCTCTGTTGTTCAGTTGTTTAATGGCTTGCTCACTTGTGTTTTTGATAGCATCTATAAAACTGATAAACCCAAGCACCTCACTATCAACGGAAATGTAGGACACCGTTTTGCCGAGTTTCCGTTCTGCCATAACCATAGCAGCTACATTATCAGGGACTTCTGAGGACAGGAGTGCCAATAATTTTTCGTTGCCCAATGCAACATTTTTTCCATTCATAAAGCCCATCACTCCTTTGCCTGCAATGGTTTCAAAGTTGTCGAGTTCAACAAGTTGAATATTGCGAGACTTTCCAAATTTCACCACAGCATCTGCCAAAGGATGCTCGCTATATTGATTTAGTGCCACGATATATTGCAATAGCTCCAATTCTCTGTTGCTGTCCATAGCGATAATTTTCTCTACTGATGGTTTTCCCTCTGTAATTGTTCCGGTTTTGTCTACAATGAGAGTGTCGACCTTATTGATTTTCTCCAGAGCTTCGGCGTTTTTTATCAAAATCCCCGATTGTGCTCCACGTCCTATCCCCACCATTACCGACATTGGTGTGGCAAGTCCTAATGCGCAAGGGCAAGCGATTATTAGCACCGCAATGGCATTTACTAGCGCAAAAACATATGAGGACTCTTTGGCAACAAATGCCCATACAAGGAAAGTAATCAGTGCAATGACAAGAACAATGGGAACGAAATATCCCGAAATCCTGTCGGCAAGTTTCTGAATTGGGGCTTTAGAGCGGCTTGCATTGTCGACCATCTCTATGATTTGCGACAGCAGGGTTTCAGCACCCACTTTTTCAGCCCTCATCACAAAGGACTTAGAGCCGTTTATCGTTCCCGAGCTTACTTTGTCGCCCTCTTGTTTATCGACGGGTATGGGTTCTCCCGTAATCATTGCTTCGTCGATAGTACTCTGTCCTTCGACTATTTCTCCATCGACGGGGATTTTCTCGCCGGGCTTAACTCTCAGTAAATCATCTGCTTGGATTTTATCGATAAGTATTACCTTATCCTCTCCATCTTTTACTAAGGTAGCGGTGGATGGCACAAGTTTCATCAGTTCCTTTATAGCTCCACTTGTTCGGCTGTGGGCTTTGGCTTCCAATACTTGTCCTAGCAACACCAGTGTCAGGATGACGGTTGCAGCCTCGAAATACAAGAACACATTGCCGTCGTGAGTGCGAAACTCATCAGGAAAAATATTGGGAAAAATCATGGCAAGGACACTAAACAACCACGCAGTGCCGGCACCTATACCCACGAGAGTAAACATATTTAGACGGCGTGTTTTTATTGATGTCCATGCTCTTTCAAAAAACATCCATGTTGCATAAAACACGACGGGAATAGAAAGAACAAACTGCAGCCAATTCCAATATCTTTGCTCCATTATTCTGTATAATGGCTTGCCGGGCAGCATTTCGCCCATTGCAATGATGAATATTGGCAGGGTAAATGCTATTGCGACTCCAAGTTTGCGCAATAGTTTTTTGTATGTTTTTTCTTCTGCTGATACAGAGGTTTCTACGGGCACTAAGTCCATACCACAGATAGGACAAGCACCTGCTTTATCTGCGATAACTTCGGGATGCATCGGGCAAGTATATTGCATAGCTTTTGAAACCGACGCATCTTCCACCAAATCCATACCGCATACGGGGCAGCTACCAACTTTATCATAGGTTTTATCTTCTTCGCAGTGCATCGGGCAATAAAAAATACCGTTTCCGCCACCCTCAGTTTTTTTCTCTTTTTCCTCCTCTTGGTGATGATGTTCGCCCTGTTGGTGTATGCTGTATGCTCCTCCGCTGTATGCCAGAGCATTCTGAAGCACTTCGAGAGGTATATGATGTTCCATCTCGATAGTAGCCTCTGCCTTGCTTAAATCGACACTTACCTTTGTAAGTCCCTCTACTCGCGATAGAGCTTGTTCCACATGGC
This sequence comes from Bacteroidales bacterium, assembly GCA_047975005.1. Classification (GTDB taxonomy): domain Bacteria; phylum Bacteroidota; class Bacteroidia; order Bacteroidales; family Prolixibacteraceae; genus JBKEAJ01. The sequence goes on from JBKECW010000117.1 coordinate 58,702, forward strand.
TTCTGCAACCCTTGCACGACATTCCGTGTATGTGATATATATGTTTCATGTTTTTAGATATTCGGATTTTCAGATAACAGATTTTCAGACAAACAGCTATACTATCATCATTGAATATCGGCATTGACGAGGCACTGTGTAATCATCCCATGTGCCACAGCGCCTACATCAACACCTTGTTTTTAGTGTTTGTGTCCTTTATGGTCTTGCCCTTTGGGGACAACAAGTTTTAGTTCCATTCCACATTTCGAGCATTTGTCGCCTTTTGCACCAGTAATTTCAGGGTGCATTGGGCAGGCATATGTAGCAATTGGAGTAAGTTTCATCCCGCATTTCGAGCATTTGTCGCCATCAATGCCTTTCACTTCGGGGTGCATGGAGCATGCGTGGGTGTTGTTTTTCACGTAGTCCATTCCACACTTCGGACATTTGCCGGCTTCTTTGCTGCCACTGCCTTTGCAGTGCATCGGACATACATAAGCAGAGGTGTACTCCTTACCTTTTTCAGCTTTCTGCTCGGTTTTTTGACTATGGTCGTGATCATGGGCGTTGGTACTCGCTTTTTTGTTGTCGCACGACAGTGTTACAAAGGGTACAGTTGCTAAAGCTGCGATTGTTAGCGTTGTTTTTAGAATTCTCATTTGTTATTTAAATTACTACCAATAGCCTCTAGCTGATGGCTACCGGTTTTTTGTTTATTCGTTTCACGTGTTTATTCTTTAGATACCCGGATTTTCAGACATCGGACTTACAGCCGCCCTTCGGGTACTCCTCCTGCGAAGGAGGAGAGTTTTTTAAATCCCCTCTTTTTGAAGGAGGGATGGTTTGGCATTTATAATTAAAAGGACTCTTGTCATAAAATCAAATAATTAACTATGGACTGTTGTATATAGAAACTTTTAATAGCCTCAATTTGAGCGACTTGAAATTTTAGTTGTAATTCCTGAACATCCAGCACGTCGTCGAAATCGACAAGTCCTGTTTCGTAAGTTCCTGTCAATATTGCTTCGGCATCTTTTGTTTGTTTCAAATTTTCCTCCAATGTTTTATAGGAAATCCTGTTTGCCGCCTGTGTTTCTAAGGCCTTGTCCAATAGTGTTCTCAGCGTATTCAATCTATTTTGTTGCTGCATTCTTATTTCCTGCTGTTGCAGTTCGTATTGTGCGTCAATAGACTTATATTTTTTATTAAAAATAGGGATAGACACCGTTACCATTGGCATAAGTATATCCTTACCGTTGTCGTCGAAAGTCATATCGGGACGTTTTGCAACGTTTATATAGTCTAGCCCGAGACCTATCTGAGGTTTGTTGTCCTTGTTGTTTAGCAGATTAGCCTGTTCAACGGATTCAAAGAGCTTGTCGTATTTCACCAATTCGGGATGTAAGGTCAAATCGGTATCCGACAAAGAATTGACAAGAGGGAAAGCCATATCTTTTACTACCTCAACGCTTATGCTGTCGTTTCTATTCAGCAAATTATTGAACGCACTTTGCTCAGCTATAAAATCTCTGTCGAAGACTTGAATTTTCTCATCCAGCTCATTTTCACGTATTTGTATGCGCAGCACGTCCACACTCGAAGCCTTCCCAACCTTTACGGCTATAAGCGCCAGCTCTTCGTGAGTTTCTAGGAGTTCGATATTTTCTCTCAGCACCTCTTGTTTGGCTCTGATGGCATAGAGTTTATAATATGACTGTGCTACTGCCATCACGAGTTTCCTTTTGGTAATGGCAATATCCTCATACTCGGCATCTGCCACGGCATTGGCATAGTTTTCTCGTGCCGTGATAGAACCAAACCAAGGAAACATCTGAGTTGCCGACAGTTTAAACTTCTGCGCACCTGTTCGGGTTTCGGGTTCGCTAGCAAAATATCCAAGCCCGAACTGAGTGTTTGGGTAGGTGTTCGACTCGTTTACCTTCTCCTTTGCACGTTCATATTTTAGCTCAAAAGCCTGCACCTCGGGACTGTTGTCCAGTGCCTCCTGAATGTAGGAATTTAAATCTTGTCCCGAAGCCTTGCTCAGGAAGCCTACAAATATTAATAAAGCCGCTATTGTTCTCATTCTTGTTTCATTATCTAATTATCACATCGCCACATTATCGTTTTAACTTTGCTTCTTTCTTCAAGCTATACAGCACAGGTACAATAAAATAGGAAGTAATATCTATCATCATACCTCCAAAAATAGGGATAGACATTGGTATCATAATATCGCTTCCTTTACCCGTTGAGGTTAACACCGGCAGTAGTGCCAAAGTTGTTGTCACGGTGGTCATCAGGCATGGGCGTATGCGTTTACTTGCTGCTGCTATCACCGATTTTCTAATGCCTGCTCTGTCAGTAGGGTGGTTTTGGGCAAATATTTGTTCCATGTATGTTGCCATCACCACGCCGTCGTCGGTGGAAATACCGAATAGAGCAATAAAGCCCACCCAAACGGCGACACTAAGGTTTATTGGGTGCATTTGGAATAAGTCGCGCATATTCCTGCCGAAGAAGTTGAAATCCATAAACCAATCTTGCCCGTAGAGCCAAATCATGATGAAGCCTCCCGAAAAGGCTACGGCTATTGCCGAGAAGATTATGAATGATGTTGATACTGAGCGAAATTGGAAGTACAATATCAGGAAGATAATTAGAAGAGCCAGTGGCACTACTACCGACAGGGTTTTCTCTGCCCTCAGCTGATTTTCGTATGTTCCGGTGAAGTCGTAGCTAATACCCTTAGGTACAGTTAATTCTCCACTTTTGATTTTCTCTTTAAGGAAGGCTTGAGCATCTTCCACCACGTCTACTTCTGCGAAGCCATCGAGTTTATCGAACAAAACGTAGCCTACCAAGAAAGTGTTTTCACTCTTAATAGCCTGAGCACCTTCTTCGTATCTAATATTTGCTACTTCGGCAAGTTTTACGGGCTTGCCCTTTTCAGAAGGCACATAAATATCCTTTAAATCATCGGGGTTATCTCTCAGCTCTCGGGGGTAACGAACACGGATACCATAGCGTTCCCTGCCTTCCACTGTTTGACTAAGCGACATCCCGCCCACAGCAATTTGTAAAGTGTTTTGTATTGTTTGGATAGAAACTCCGTAGCGAGCCAGTTTATCGCGGTCGATATCGATTAGCAGATATGGTTTTCCAATGATACGATCGGCAAATACAGCCTCGTCCTTCACGCCTTCCACCTCTTTCAGATATTTTTCCAATTTTAGTCCGAAGGCTTCTATTTCCTTCAGGTCCTGCCCTTTCACTTTTATACCCATCGGTGCACGCATCCCGGTTTGCAACATCACCAATCGGGTTTCTATGGGTTGCAATTTTGGAGCTGAGGTAACGCCGGGAATTTTAGTTACTCTGACAATATCGTTCCATATATCGGCAGGTGATTTTATCATCGGTCTCCAATTTCGGTAGAACTCCCCGTCGTCGTCGGCGATAAGCTGATGTTCTTTTATGTCGTAGGGGTCAAGCTCCGTACTTTCGCCGCTACCTTTGCTATTTGGGTTATTGACTTTTCGCCCGTCTTTCAGAACAAACAATCCCTCGTCGTCAACCCTAAACCGCTGTCTTTTCCCTTCTTTGCTCAGCATATACTCGGGTTTGTAGATAATCGTATTTTCATACATCGACAGAGGGGCAGGGTCGAGAGCCGACTCTACACGACCGGCTTTCCCCACGACGGTTTCTATCTCAGGAACGGTAGCAACTGCCATATCGAGTTGTTCCAAGACTCTTTTGGTTTCTTCAATGCCGGCATGGGGTAGTGAAGTTGGCATTAGCAGAAAAGAACCCTCGTTGAGCGATGGCATAAACTCTTTGCCGGTATTTTTCAGAATAAAATATCCCGAAACCGCTATTGATGCAGGTAGCAAAAGGAATAGGAATTTATTATTCAAAGCCCATTGCAAAATTCGAGTGTAGAAACTTTTGAAAATTTCAAATACTGCAAGCAGACCGAAGCATATAACACTCACAAACAGGAAGTTCGACACTATGCTTTTGTCTACTCCGAGTGGTCGCCAATAGTCGGTCAGCATAAAAACGATGGTCAGGCTAGCAAGAATTATCTTCAAATTAGAATAATTGAAAATAAGAGGCTTGAAACTATGTTTGAAAATAGAGAATGGCGGGCTTACAATCTTGAACTCGGGGAAACTTCTCTCCAATATCGTAAGTACAGCAAAGAAAACGAGTACCCAACCGAGCCATTGTCCCATAACAACTGCTGTCATACCTGCTACAAAAAGTGCGGCATTAATGATATAAGTAGAAATTTTGCGGGTATTTTGTTTTTTGAAGATAATAGCCGCAAACGGAGGGATAATGAATAGAGCAATAATAATAGAAGACAAAAGGGCAAAGGTTTTTGTGAAAGCCAATGGGCGGAAGAGTTTACCCTCTGCTCCCACCATTGTAAACACGGGCAAGAAGCTGATAATGGTTGTCATCACCGCTGTTACAATTGCGCTCGACACTTCGGCAGTAGCATTGTAGACCACTGTGTCCATTGTCGACCTTTCGGCTTCGGGTTTCTGTCGTTCGAGGTCGAGGTGTCGGATTATATTTTCGGAGAGAATCACCCCGACATCGACCATTGTCCCGATAGCAATTGCTATGCCCGATAGAGCGACAATGTTGGCATCAACGCCAAAGATTTTCATGGCTATAAATGTCATTAGCACTGCCACAGGCAGTAAGCCGGAGATAAGCACCGACGCACGAAGATTGAAAACCATCACAATAATAACCAGTATGGTGATTAGTATTTCAAGTATAAGAGCTTCGTTTAGAGTACCTAATGTTTCTTGTATCAGCTCCGTACGGTCGTAGAACGGGACAAT
>JBKECW010000118.1:0-4769 GCA_047975005.1 Bacteroidales bacterium
AGCATGAACATAGAAATAGTAAATATTGGCGATGAATTGCTGAATGGGCAGGTACTTAACACCAATTCGCAATGGCTGTGTGCAAGATTTAGCGAACAAGGACACAGAGTTGTCAGTTCGACCTGTATAATGGACAGCAAAGAGGCTATATACACGGCTCTTGCCAACTTTCAGTCTGACATTCTTATACTTACTGGCGGACTTGGTCCTACCAAAGACGATATAACAAAAAATGTATTGTGTAAATTCTTTGATACCGATTTAGAATTTCACAAACCAACGATGGAACACATAGGAGCGATGTTTGAAAAAAGAGGAATAGTAATGAGCAAGCTCAACGAGGAGCAAGCATTGCTACCATCCGGCTGCATCCCGTTGACGAATAAACTCGGGACTGCTCCCGGGATGTGGTTCGACAAAGAAGGAGCTATTTTTATTGCTCTTCCAGGAGTTCCTTACGAGATGATGCATATAGTTGATGCTGAAGTAATTCCACGCATCGACAAACTAAAAAATAAAGAACTATGCAAATCTACAAGTATCACCGTCGCCAATATCCCCGAATCCACACTGGCAGAAAGCCTAGAGGACTACGAGGGTAGTCTGCCAAACAATATTGCTCTAGCCTACTTGCCTTCGCCCAACTATATTCGATTAAGATTGACACTGACGAGTAAAAGCCATGACATACAGGCTAATACAGAGTTACTCAACACAAAAAGAGAAGAGCTTATATCACTTGTAGAAAGCAATTTAATCAGTAAAACTGGGGAGACTCTTGCCCAAGCAGTGAAGAGGAAACTCATCGCACAAGGCTTACACCTAACGATTTACGATTCGGCGTGCAACGGCAAGCTGTACAAGCTACTCACAGAAGACAGCACCAACAATGAAAACGTCATCAGCCTTGTGCAGCACTACTCCGACTGTGCTCATAAATTCATAAACTTTCCTGAAACTTTATTATCTATTCACATACATTCAGATAATAAAAGTATTATTTTTGATGTTAATATAAACAATGAAAGAATTGGGAATGTATACAAAATAAGAAGTAACAATTACGACCTAGAGACAACAAGAGCTTGTTGCTCCATACTATATTTAATATATCAGCTCATTTAATAAAAAAAAAGAATAAATAGTCATAAGATAAAGATGAAGAAGTTATTTAAAATTTTAGGAATAAGCATAGTTGCAATATTCGTATTATTGCTAGTGCTACCGTCCTTTCTCAAGGGAAAAATCAACAACATCGCAAAAAAAGAGATGAACAAAATGCTCAATGCCGAAACAACATGGGGCGACATGGACTTAAGTCTGGTAAGAAATTTCCCCAACGCATCGGCAGGGCTGCACGATTTTACAATCGTCGGTAAAGCTCCCTTTGCAGGCGACACCTTAGCATCGGTAAAAGAAGCAAGGGTTGTAATAAATATACTCTCATTGTTTGGAGACAATATCGAGATAAACAAAGTGATTGTGGATGAGCCGAATATCAATCTTCTAATAAATAAAGACGGCAAAGCAAACTGGGATATTTATATTTCTGGGACAGATGTAGATTCTACGGAAGAAACCGAAGATGACAGTAGCGAAAGTAGCACCGGACTAAATCTCGACGAGGTAAGCCTCAACGATGGGAAGATAGTTTATAATGATGATATGGGCAATATGAATATACTTGCCAATAATATCAATATCAGCCTCAGTGGCGGACTGCAAGCGACACAATCTACCATTAAAACTAAGACGAGCATAGGGGATTTCACCTTCGCTATGGATGGCTCTGAATATGCCAGCAACATAGGCATTGGTTCAGACTTAGAGCTTGAGATGAACTCGGAAACTGGACGTTTCGACATTTCAAAAGGAAACGTAAAAATAAATGAACTGACGCTAAAAGCACTTGGCTATTTTCAGGCAAGCGACAAAACTACAATGGATATAAGTCTTGCAACTGCAAATTCAGATTTTAAAAACATTATAGATCTTATTCCTCAGGATTACATGCACTACTTTGAAGGCGTGACAACATCGGGGACAGCAGAGATAAAGGTAGAGATTAAAGGCGAATACGAAGGAGAGAATTACCCTGCCATTGCTGCCAACATAGATATAAACAATGGTGAGGTTAAGTATAAGGACTTACCCTCAAGCATAGACAATATCAACGCAAAAGCTAATATTACAAAAGCGCAAGGAGACTTGAATTTACTAATCGTTGACGTTCCTACCATAAAATTATCGATAGCCAACAACCCTATTTCGGGAAATTTCACTCTCAAAACCCCAATGACAGATCCTTACTTTAACGTAGCGGTCAATGGCAAAGTAAACCTTGACGACCTTAAAAAAGCTATACCCCTCGAAGGAACTGAAATAAACGGCAAGTTATCTGCCGATTTGAATGCCAGCGGCAATTATTCAAGCATCGAAAAAGAGCAATACGACAAGGTAAAGACCGACGGAAGGATGACACTTAGCGACTTTGTATATACCGACAAATCATTCACTTCGGACATAAAAATACCAACGGGAAGCCTTGTGTTTTCGACGACTAATATAAGCCTCCAAGATGTAAATGTCAACATCGGCAAGAGTGACTGCAAGATTGAAGGAGGCTTATCGAATTTCTACCCATACATATTCGACAAAAAACTACTTACGGGAAATCTCAACTTAAATTCTGATTATCTGGATTTGAACGAACTTAGCAACCTTAGCACTGACTCGGATGTAGAGAGCACCGTTGCCACCACCAAGACTAGCGACACTAGTGCGACAGCTATCAAAATACCTCAAAACATCAACTTTATACTCTCTACAAATATAAGAAAGGCCGATTATCAAAACCTTGAACTAGAGAATATAACAGGAAATGTCTATGTAAAGAATGGTATTGCCGACATGCGCTCGCTGTCGATGTCTACACTAGGAGGGCTTCTGAAAATCACAGGGGCTTACGAGAACACCAACGAACCTAAATTCAACATGAACTTCAATGTAAAAGACATGAGTATGTCGCAGGCTGCCACTTCGATAAGTACCTTGGCGGGATGGTTGCCAATTGGCAAGAGAGCAAACGGCAACTTCTCTCTGAATATGGACTTTAGTGGAGATCTAGATGAAAATATGTCGCCAGTACTAAGCACTCTGAACGGCAAAGGAACTTTCAGTTCTAGCGAGATTACCTTTGCAACAAATCAGGTAATAACAAATGTACTAGGCAAGGTATTGAAAAACGACAAGTTCAGCAATGGCATGAAAATAAAAGCCGTATCAACAGGCTTTACTTTGGAAAACGGAAATCTTATACTACCTGAATTCACAGCAAACCTACTCGACCAGACTGCTGCAATCTCCGGAAAGGTTGGTATCGACCAGACTATGGACATGAACATCGATCTTGATTTGGACAGAGCTCACCTCAGCGACAACATCAACAGCTTGATATCAAAAATACCGAACAGCGACAACATCAATACTATACCCATTGGCGTAAACCTCTCGGGCGACATGAAGTCTCCAAAGATAAGCCTTGACACCAAAGCGGCAGAGAATATAGCTAAGGAACAGATAAAAGAAGCGGCAAAGGACAAGATTACAAACTTCTTCAAAAAGGAAGACGCCGACGAGAGCAAAGAAAGCGACAGCACATCTAGCAACGGCATCAAAGAAAAAGCAAAGGACGTGCTAAACAACCTCTTTAAGTAACAAATAATTAGTAGAAACGCAATGTATTGCGTTTCTACTAATTACTCTCTATAACCTGCCCTTTCTCTCTATACAAATCAACTTTATCTTTTAAGAGAACTGCGATAACAGTAACTTGCTCATCCAAAACTTTCTCAGGAACGTCAATATAGGCTATGCCCGGTACAGTACTCCAATACTGTTTGCCGACAACTTTCCAATTTAATTTTGTTCCCTCTCCGACAACCCAAATACGATTGATTTCGTTTTTTAAGCCCTTAATCATCAAGGGACCGTTTGGCTTATGAGGAACAAATAAATATAGGATATCTCCTTTCTTATTCAATGCTGTGGGTCCATAAAAATGTTCATGCGGTATTCCTGCCTGCGTTCCGTAGATTGCTTCTTTGTGTTTGTTGGTCCAACGCCCAAGTTCTTTCAGAATATTCACCTGCTCGTCGGGTATTGTTCCATCGGCTTTCGGACCTATATCCAGCAGGAGGTTTCCTCCCATACTGATGCAGTCTACCAGCATACGTATAATCTGATTTGGAGTTTTATATTCATGGTCATTACCTTGAAAACCCCACGAGTTGTTCATGGTCATGCATAGCTCCCACCACTCGCTGTCGGGTTTCGTTACCGGCAATCCCTGCTCGGGAGTTTCGTAATCGCCGTAGCCTTGTATTCTGGAGTTTAGTACAACATTCTTGTTCCATGTTCGCAAGCTCTCGCTCAGTTCCTTAGCTTTCCACGCTTCTGCCGATTGCTCCCAGTCGCCATCGAACCAAAATAGGTCGGGCGAATAGTTTTTTGAAAGTTCCTCCAATTGGCAGAAATTGAAATCTACAAATTTTTTCCAACGCTCAGTGTCGTCTGTATATCTCTTTTTCTCTCTAGTTTTGTTGGGATAGTCAGGATGCGACCAGTCCAAGAGCGAATAATACAAACCGACTTTTATATCGTTCTTTTTCAGCTCCTTAACAAAAGGCTGCAATAGGTCTCGTTTTGCCGGAGTTTTATTGACAACACTCATGTCGTTACACTTAGTATCCCACAGTGCAACACCGTCA
>JBKECW010000119.1:0-82856 GCA_047975005.1 Bacteroidales bacterium
AGCCATTCCACCACGTGCTTACTTGTCTTTTTACCGAACGACTTGATGTATCTACCCACTGAGTTTTACCAGTTTCAGCGTCTTTCAGTTGTATTAAACCAACATTAGGAATCTCCAACTCTCGCTCGTCGAAAACTTGCAGTGCTACGATGTCTTGCTTTTTGTTGGCAATGGTCAGAGTCTTTTCAAAGTCCTTTGATTCCTGATAAAAATCAGAAAGTATAAAAGCTGTACACTTTTTCTTAATTGCTCCTACCAAGTACCTCATTGCCTGAGTAATATCTGTCCCTCGACTGTCAGGATTGAATGCCACAAGCTCTGCTATAATCCTCAAAACATGCGCCTTACCTTTCTTTGGGGGGATAAATTTCTCTATCTTATCAGAAAAAAGAATGAGTCCTATCTTGTCGTTGTTGGTCATTGCCGAAAATGATAAGACTGCCGAAATCTCGGTCATTACCTCGAGCTTAGTCTTTTCGTCGGACCCAAAAAGCCCCGATGCGCTTACATCAATCATCAATACAACCGTAAGTTCGCGCTCTTCCTCAAAAACATTTACATAAGGATGATTGTAGCGTGCCGTTACGTTCCAGTCTATATTCCTAATGTCGTCGCCATATTGGTACTCTCGCACCTCGCTAAACATCATACCTCGCCCCTTAAAGGCACTATGATACTCACCTGCAAATATATTGGTGCTTAATCCCTTCGACTTTATTTCTATCTTTCGTACTCGTTTTAACAGCTCTTTTGTTTCCATCCCTTATCAATTCTACGGAACTTCTACAACATTGAGAACTTCGGTTATCACCTCTTCGGGTGTAATGTTGTTGGCTTCTGCCTCGTAGTTGAGCCCCACTCTGTGGCGCATTACATCAAGACAAACAGCTCGCACATCTTCGGGGGTAACATAGCCTCGACGCTTGATGAAGGCAAATGCTTTGGCTGCCTGTGCCAAGCTGATACTCGCACGTGGCGAACCTCCATAGGAAATCATATCGGCATATTTGTCTAGCTTATACTCTATAGGTGTACGGGTGGCAAACACTATGTCTACAATATATTTTCTGATTTTCTCGTCAAGATAAACTTCGTTAACTACGTTGCGTGCAGCAATGATTTTTTCGGGCGACAAAGCTGTCGATGGCGTAGGGTAGGTCTTCAATAAGTTGTTTTGAATAATATCACTCTCCTCACTTTTCGACGGATAGTCGATGATGACCTTCAGCATAAACCTGTCGAGCTGCGCCTCAGGCAAAGGATATGTTCCCTCCTGCTCCAAAGGGTTTTGTGTTGCCATTACCAAAAACGGAACAGGTAGTTTGTAGGTCGTGTCGCCAATAGTAACCTGTCGCTCCTGCATCGCCTCTAGCAAAGCTGACTGCACTTTTGCCGGCGCACGGTTAATCTCGTCGGCAAGGACAAAGTTTGTGAATATAGGTCCCTGCTTTACTATAAATTCTTCTTTCTTCTGACTGTAAATCATTGTTCCCAGTAAGTCGGCAGGCAATAAGTCAGGAGTAAACTGTATGCGAGAAAAATCAGCATCGATAATCTTCGACAGCGACGTTATTGCTAGTGTTTTCGCAAGTCCTGGCACGCCCTCCAATAGAATATGCCCGTTAGACAACAAGGCTATCAACAAACTCTCAGTTAAATGCTGCTGACCCACTATGCTCTTTTTCATCTCGTGGGTAATTAGGTCGATGAATGAGCTCTCTCTCTCTATCCGTTCGTTTAACTCTCTGATATTCACACTTTCGTCCATAGGGTATGATTTTAATGTTCAACAAAAATACGGTCTTATAACGCACTCCGACTATATATATTGCATTATAAAATGTTTTTGACTTTACGTTTTTGTTACTTCTTTCTGTTCTTTCTCATTTGCTCTTCCTGACGTTTTTGTGCATCTTCAAGCATCTTTACAAACCTAGACTTCTTCTGTGGCTTCTTAGAGTTGCTTTTGCTGTTCATCTTCGTCATCAGTTTAGCCCTCACCGCATCCTCGTCTATCATTCCTCTAACGATATACACCTGTGCAATAGTTATCAAATTAGACAATAAATAATAGTAGCTAAGTCCTGCCGCATAACTATTGAAAATAAACAAGAACATCACCGGCATAAAATACATCATCATCTTCATGCCCGGCATTCCTTCCGATGTTTGATTTTGAGAATTTAGCTTGGTAGAGAATATTGATGTTATGGTCATCAATACACAAAACAGGCTGAGATAGTTCCCCAAGAACGGTATCGGAAACGGCAACTTCACAAAATCATCGAAGGACGACAAGTCATTCACCCACATAAACGGCTCCTGACGAAGCTCTATCGACGATGGGAAAAAGAAAAACATCGCTATCAAGATAGGCATTTGAAATAACATCGGCAAACAACCACCTAAAGGATTGATTCCGACTTTCTTATACATTGCCATAGTTGCCTGCTGGCGCTCCATTGCTTTTTCTTTCGGATATTTCTCGTTTATTGCATCTATCTCGGGCTTCATCACTCGCATCTTTGCCTGCGACTGATAGGTCTTGAAGGTAAACGGAAATATAAGGACCTTTATAAGTATCGTAAGTATAAGGATGATAAGCCCATAGCTACTGATGTATCTGTTCAGAAAATTAAATACAGGTATTACCAACCACTGATTGACAGGTCGAACTATGGCATAACCCAAGTAAACCAGTCTTTCCATTGATGTTTTATACTGCTTCAGTGTGTAGAAATGGTTTGGACCAAAATAAAAAGCCAAATTATACTCGTTGTCAGACTCCTCCTTTATGTCTATATCCGAGGTAAAACCAGGCAATTCGCTCTTATCCTGCGACTTGACAGTCTCCAGTCTTGCCGAACTGAAATATCCCCCCTTATTCAGCAGCACAGCCGAGAAGAACTGTTGTTTGTAGCCAATCCAATTTATAGGATTTCGGACGTCCTCTCTTGCACTCTTTTCTCCTTCGATTTTTTCAACATCTCCATCATCAAGTTTGTAGTATAAATCTGTATATGAGACTTCGCCCATTCTTTCATTCGGACGTTCTTGTGGAATTGGCTGAGTGCCCCAAGTAAATCCTAAGTATCCACGATTGGCATTCGACGCATAAATAGACTCAAACCCCTCTGTAACAACATCGAAGTCAAGCACATACGAGTTATACGGCAAGGTGTATTTGAATATCATCTTCTTGCCGTCTGACGACTGCGCTGACAGCTCTAATGACTCCGAAGAAAAACCATGCTTTTTGTTGTATCTCTCCTTGCCAAGGTCGCTTCTATTAATCTCTTCTCCTTGCACAACAATGGTCTGCGGAGCATTGGAATTAAAATACAATTCCTTGGTGTTGATTATCGCATTGCCCATCGTAAAGTTAAAGTTCATATTGCTACCTAGCTCGTTGAACAACACAACTGCTTCTCCTTTTTTGTAGGATGACTTATAATCTTTCAACTCTGCCGATACAACACGTCCACCAAGATTTGAGATTGTCAGTTTTATGATGTTATTTTCCAAGGTGTAGTACTTCTGCTCTCCCTTGGCAATTGCAGAGAAACTGCCATATTTGTTGTCTAGAAACATCGAGTCTTTAATACTTACTGCGGCTAGACTTGCGCTGTCGGTGCTATGCTCAAATTTCGCAGTCTCGTTTTTAAGCACCTCTTCGACGGGTTTTTGTGCTAAAGCTATTGAATCCTGTATGCGTTGTGCTTCCTTAAGTTCTTTCGTAGTTTTGGAGGTATAATACTGAGCTACAAAAAAGATTACTCCTATTAATATAAATCCAATAATCTGATTTCTATCTAATTTCATATGTTTATTTTTAAGATCTTAGCATCTAGATATTAGGACCACCCAACTGGCTATTTATCTAATGTCTAACTACTAACATCTTCTTATTACCTAATTATTTTTGTTCTTTATAACCGCTCCCACAAATGCCTTAAATAATGGATGAGGGTTGATGACAGTACTCTTATATTCAGGATGAAACTGTACTCCGACAAACCATGGATGGTTCTTAAGTTCTACTGCCTCTACCAGTCCTGTCTCCTCGTTCTTGCCGGAAGCAATCATACCCGCCTCCTCAAACATTGCCAAATAATGATCGTTAAATTCATAACGATGTCTGTGGCGTTCGCTTATATTTCCACTACCATAAGCCCTATATACATTAGAACCTCTTTTCAGCTTGCATGAGTATTTGCCTAAGCGCATTGTTCCGCCCTTCGCAGTAACTCCTTTCTGCCCCTCCATCAAGTCTATAACAGGGTTGGTTGTTTTCGACGAAATTTCTGCCGTATTTGCATCTTTCAGTCCTAATACATTCTTGGCAAACTCTACGACTGCCATTTGCATTCCTAGGCAAATTCCCAAAAATGGCAGTTTATTTTCACGAGCATGTTCAACAGCAAGCAATTTTCCTTCGATTCCTCGGTCTCCAAAGCCTGGAGCGACTAAGATGCCGTCGCAGTTTCCGAGAAGCTTGCCAACATTCTTGCGGTCAATATCTTCCGAGTGTATCCACTCTATTTTCATCCTGCTCTGATTTGCTGTTGCTCCGTGAATTAAGGCTTCAACAATAGACTTATAGGCATCGTGTAGTTCGACATATTTGCCAACCAAAGCAATACGCACATCATTCTTAGGGTTATTCATCCTATCAAGAAATGCATTCCATTCCACTAGTTCCGGGTCATTACGCTTCTGCAAGCGCAACTTGCTCAGCACCGTCGTATCCAATTTCTCTTTCAGCATATTCAAAGGAACTTGATATATTGTAGACGCATCGATAGACTGTACTACGGCACTCGGATCTACGTTGCAAAACAAAGCTACTTTTTTGCGAAGGTTCATATCTAGTTCATGCTCCGTTCGTAGGACTAACACATCGGGCTGAACTCCATTTTCAAGTAGTTCTTTGACCGAATGCTGAGTTGGCTTTGTTTTTAACTCCCCCGAAGCAGCAAGATAAGGCACCAAGGTTAAATGTATTACCAGGGCATCATTGCCCAACTCCCACTTGAGCTGACGTACTGACTCAATAAATGGCAAAGACTCCATGTCGCCAACCGTGCCTCCTATTTCAGTGATAACAATATCATACTCATCTTTCGAGCCTAACACTTTTATATGTCGTTTTATTTCGTCTGTAATGTGAGGTATTATCTGAACTGTTTTGCCAAGATAGTCGCCATGCCGTTCTTTTTCTATAACCGTCTTATATATACGACCAGTAGTAATATTATTACGCTGTGAGGTAAACTCATTCAAAAATCGCTCGTAGTGCCCCAAATCCAAGTCGGTTTCTGCCCCGTCTTCGGTTACAAAGCATTCTCCGTGCTCGTATGGATTTAGAGTGCCGGGATCGACGTTGATATATGGATCTAACTTCTGAATAGTAACCCTATACCCTCTAGCTTGCAACAACTTGCCTAGCGATGCGGCAATAATTCCTTTTCCTAATGATGATGTTACACCTCCGGTAACAAATATGTACTTAGTCTTAGACACGATATAAAATTTTTGTGCAAAGATAAGCAAAAGCTAGCTCTATATCAATTTCGTTGCAAAATCATTGAATTATATGACAATTCCCCTTTTCTCAAAGGAAAGAAAAGTCCATTATTTGTTTAAAATATTAGTCTTTGCGTACAACCATTTGTGCTTAGAATATGATAATAAAAACGTCAGCACGTTAAATCTGAGTTAATTTCGACACAAAACACACCTCCCTTCTTGCTAATTAGAAAACTCGGTTATACCTTTGTCTCATTATTGTATATAATATATAATTGAGGACGCACAAGTATTGCAAAAAGATGAACTGAGATTCTCTTCTTTTTATAAAGAGTAAACAATAAAGCAAATTAGTAAGCGTTCTTACATCGTGCAAAGAAAAATGGTCTTTTTTTAATGATAAGAACTCAATTCAGAGAAATATTCAAGAATGCTTTCGCATTCATAAAAATATATGTCCTTCGGGACATACTTCTCTTTTCCATAGTTTAGTTAGTTTAGGTTGGGAAGGGCGCTCAGAGGAGCGTCCTTCTTTTTTATCTTTCAAAACTAATGGAACAAATAAAAAAGAGTATCTTTGATTGAATTAAAATATATACCCTACGGGGTATACTTCTCTTTTCCATAGTTTAGTTAGTTTAGGTTGGGAAGGGCGCTCAGAGGAGCGTCCTTCTTTTTTTTATCTATTCACTTTCCCAACCTTTTCCTCTAATACCCTCTAATACGTTTGACAATATCATAGTATTATAGCATCACACAATATTGTAGTATCAAGATGGCTTATCTCCGCTTCCGCCACCACATCAGATAGCCTGTTATCGGCATGCCTGCAATGATAAGGCTTGCAAGAAACGCCAAAACACGTCCCCAAATTCCAAAAATAGCTCCCGTGTGCAGGTCGTAGTTCATGCGTATGAGCTTGTCGGCAGCATCGTTGTCTTTATGTCTGCCGTAGATACTTGGTGTATTGAGTTCTTCCAAAGTGTATTGGTCAAAATAACGATAGTCAATATTATAGTACAAGTTCTTTTCAGGTGCAATCTCAATGGTGATACAGCCTTGCTCGGAGCGAGGAAACTGAACTCCTATCTGAGCAGCATCGGGATTTTCTGACTGTATACGGTAGAAAATCCTATCAACCGAAGGACTCTGCACATCTGCTTGCCCCTCTGTCGGGTCGCCACTCTTAGGAGCTGCACGCTCCAAAACTTTCTCTCCCCCAACACTTGCATACACTGCCGTTTTTGCCCAATTAAAAGTTATCACAACACCTGTTATAGCAAATATGATAGCAAATAACAGAGTGTAAACACCTAATATAGAGTGCAAATCATAGAGCTTACGTCCCATCTTAGTCCCCTTCTTCCACCTAAATCTCAACCTCTTGCGAAGATATTTAGCTCTTTTAGGAAGCCAAATAATCAGTCCACTGACAGCCACTACAAGAAATATCAGCACAAAAGAACCAATCACCTTGCTACCAACAGAGTACGGAAGCCACAAACTCCTATGCCCCATCAAAATAAGAGCGAAGAAGTCCGCAGTATGGTCTACCACCCTGAGAACTTCTCCGCTATAAGGATTTAAAAATACACTTCGATAAAATAGCGGCTTGCCGTCGTAGAACATCACCTGTATTGCTCCATCTCTGCCCGAATAGCTCATTCTATAGATTGTATTGTCGGGATACACTCCTTTTGCCACATCATTAGCGATGGAGGGACTAATAAATTCTTGTTCCTGTGGCTCTACGTGCTTATAGTCATCATATAGACTCTCTATTTCGGGCTGAAAAGCCCACAAGCACCCCGTCAGGGCAACGATAGAAACCACAAATCCCGAGACAATACCTAGTATTTTATGTATCTTGAAGCATATTTTCTTAAAAGTCATCTAAACAGTTATAGTTTGTAAGTAAGATTTATTGCAAAGTTGCGAGGTGTTTGCGGATTGATGGTCGACCAGCCCGTGTAGTATTCCTTGTCAAATAGGTTGTTTGCTTTGAAGCCTATACGGAATTTGTCGGCTTGATAGAAAAGGCTTCCATTGAAAACCGTGTACGAAGGAAACATCAAATCGCCCGTAGCAACGTAATTGATAACATACTGCTCACCCGAACCATCAAAACCAAAACCAAGTCCGAAGCCTTTCGCTTTGCCGTGCATCATCTGATAGCTTGCCCAAAAATTGTAGGTGTGCTCAGGTCCCGCTCCCAAAGGACGTTTACCTATCGCTCCGTATGCCTCGCTTCCATTTAAGAGCTCACTGTCGTTGTAGCTGTATCCTCCACGCAAGTTCAATCCCGACACAGGATTAGCATTCAACTCAAGCTCGAAACCACGACTGCTAGTCTCGCCGTCTTGAACACGATTGTTCGGATTGTCGGGGTCGGGCATAACCGTATTTGAAACCCTTATGTCGTAGTAGCTGATTGTTGCATTCAAACGATTGTTGAACAAATTGGTCTTTACACCGCCCTCAAGCTGATTGGCACGCTCAGGCTCAAAGTTTTTTATGCGCTGATTGCTGCCGTCGGCATCACTAACAGTTTGCGGGGCATAGTTGTTATAAGAGTTCTGATAGTTGGCAAAAATCGACAACCTGTCGTCAATAGGCTGATAAATAATGCCAAACTTAGGAGACAGTGCCGCTTTGTCGTAGTCATCATCCTCAGTTGTTACATTGCCGACATTATCAAAATAATCTAAGCGTAAACCTGCCATCACTATAAATTTCTTCGTAATACTTACAACATCAGAGATATAAGCACTGTAATTATTTGTCCTCGATTTCAGATTGCTTGTCTTTGAACCCGCCAAAGCTGCGTCGGCAGCCGCCGTCGAAAGAGGAACACTTGCCGACTCGTCGATTGTCGTCAGAGGATTATCGACAACGGCACTCCCATCTGCATTTACATAGCCAAAAGCAACGTAGCCCGAACCATAGTCGGCAGTGGTTGCCGTATAATAATCCAAACCAATTAGCACTTTGTTGTTTACACTACCAATGTTAAAGTTACCAATGAAATTCTGCTGTATGTCGTTGGTGTAAGTATTGGCATTTTGCTTATTTATCATCCTCGTAAACGTTACCCCGTCAAAATTATTGAAGTCAAAAAGATAGGTATAGTACCCCTTTGTTGACGTGGTGCTTGCCGAAATTAGAGTTTGCGACTGCCAATTGTCAGAAAGTTTATACAACATCTCGCCACGATAGTTCTGTGTCGGATTTTTCAGTGTTAAATCATTGCTAGTAAACGAAAGTTCGTTGTTGATATTTAGCTCATCAATACTCTTTATTTTCAGCGGATTACTCCTATTCAAAAATAAAAATGTGGGGTTAGTCTGCTCTGCCTGAGTGATTTCGCCATAAAACGAGAAGGACAAACGATTGTTTACCCTATACGACAATGACGGAGCAATAAAGAAGGTCTTATTAAAACCTGCATCCTGAAAACTCTGCTGAGTGGTATATGCTGTGTTTATCCTGAAATACAGCTTCTCGTTGCCACCAACATTCGAGTTTAAATCCAAAACTACCTGATTGAAACCAAAAGAACCTCCGGTGTACGACAATTCACCACCCTGACCTACATAAGGCTTCTTGGTAACAACGTTTATAAGACCTCCATAGGAGCTGACAGCAGTGCCAAAAAGCGTTGCCGAAGGTCCTTTTAGAACCTCGATACGCTCAATATTTGCAGGATTGATTGTTCCGTTTGTCAATCCCGGAAGCCCGTTAACAAGCTGTGGCTGAAGAGAAAAGCCCCGCAAGGAGTAATACCCTGCTCCATCGCCACCTCGCCCTGTCGACTCCCAAAGACTTTTTACACCGACAGAGTTTTTCATCGCATCATCAAAATTGGTGATTACCTGCGACTCTAGTAGTTCATTGGTAATGGTACTGTAAACCTGAGTATTGTCAATATCTTTCAAAGGCAGCTTGGCTACGTATGCCGTCTCCTTCCTCGAAAACTTGTTGGTGCGCTCGCCAGTTACGACTACTTCGTTCAGAATTTCATTGCCTTCCATCAAGACAATATCTCCTAGACTTGCCGCCGACTGTGGACTTAGCTCCATCTCACGAGTGTTGTATCCTAAACTACTAAGAACCAAGGCAAAAGGCGCATCGGCAGAGTATCTCAACTCGAAAGTGCCGTCTGCTCCCGTAAATGTTCCAATAGTTGTGTTTTTGACCATGACAGTTACACCCGCCAAAGGCTCTTTAGTGTTGTCTGTAACTCTTCCCTTAAAAATAGTTTGTGCGAAGATTGTACTGTTTAGTAGCAGAAACAAGAGTAATAATTTGATTCTCATTTGTTTATTTGTTTATTTGTTTATTTGTTAGCACACGAGTCTGTAATGTCGGGACTCCGCCCCTCAATATCTTTGTATTTATTACCTCGCATGCAAGAACTAGTTTTAATTTTGGGAGGCAAAGATATAGCCACTACGGGCATGAATAAGACAGCTGACATCAAAATACCAACAAATGATGAGTATCTATCATTCAGTAGAAACTTTCTATATGAATATTTGGACTATCAACATTAATCAAAGTCAAATACAAAATAATTGGTATAAGGGTGAGTCAAGTTAATTTTCTGAATTGCGTGTTTTTTAGTTGCTCTATCAAAATAAAATTGATAAGTTTGTCTAATAAATTGAAAAAGGATAGCCTTTCATGCTGACGCAGCTGCCATAGAAGGGTTATTCCATTTGGAAATCAAGCAGATAAAAAATTCTCCAAAAAGAGTAAATTGACTAATCAAAAAATAAAATAATATGGAGCATCAGAAAAAGATATATCTAGACGAGGCTGAAATGCCAAGACAGTGGTATAACATCGCATCAGACCTGCCAACACCGCTAAACCCTCCGCTAGGGGTAGATGGCAAGCCTATTACTCCCGAAGCACTTGCGGCAGTATTTCCCATGAACCTCATAGAACAAGAGGTGAGCGACAAACGATGGATTGATATACCCGAAGAAATACGTCAGATATTTCTAAGATGGCGCCCAAGCCCACTCATACGGGCATACGAACTAGAGGCTGCACTCGGAACTCCTGCCAAAATATACTATAAAAACGAGGGAGTGTCGCCGGCAGGAAGCCACAAACCCAATACAGCAGTACCACAAGCATGGTACAACAAGCAATTTGGTATTAAACACCTCACCACCGAAACAGGTGCAGGACAGTGGGGAACAGCCCTATCCTTTGCCTGCTCGGTTATAGGAGGCATAGACTGCAAGGTGTTTATGGTGCGCGTCAGCTTCGACCAAAAACCTTTCCGCAAAATGATGATGGGTGCATGGAAGGGTAAATGCATCGCAAGCCCAAGTACCGAAACGCAGGCAGGCAGGGATATACTCGCAAAATATCCCGATACTCCCGGCTCGTTAGGTATCGCCATCTCCGAAGCCGTAGAGGCTGCCGTGAGCGACCAATCTGGCGAAACCAGATACGCACTGGGCTCAGTGCTGAACCACGTGATGTTGCACCAAACAATTATTGGACTAGAAGCTCAAAAGCAACTATCAAAAGTGGGTATCAGAAAACCCGACATCGTTATTGGCTGCTGTGGTGGCGGCAGTAACTTTGCCGGACTGACATTCCCATTCATGTACGACAAAATCAACGGCGCAGACATCAGGGTGATAGGTGCAGAGCCTGCTTCTTGCCCCACCCTCACCAAAGCCCCTTTCGTGTACGACCACGGCGACGTTGCACGCATGACTCCAATGATGGCAATGCACAGCCTCGGACACAATTTTATTCCCGAACCCATACACGCAGGAGGTCTCCGCTATCACGGAATGGCTCCGCTCGTTAGTGCTTCGCTGCGCGACGGACTGATGGAAGCCGAAGCAATACCACAAAGCGAATGCTTCGAGGCAGGATTGCTATTTGCTCGCACCGAAGGGATTATTCCTGCTCCCGAAACTACCCACGCCATTGCGTCAACAATCCGCCAAGCTAAACAAGCAAAGGAGGAAGGCAAGGAGAAAGTTATACTGTTCAACTTCTCGGGACACGGCTTGATGGACCTTGTG
Source organism: Bacteroidales bacterium (assembly GCA_047975005.1). GTDB lineage: Bacteria > Bacteroidota > Bacteroidia > Bacteroidales > Prolixibacteraceae > JBKEAJ01. The sequence continues at coordinate 11,586 of JBKECW010000119.1, forward strand.
GGCTACGACAAGTACATGTCGGGCAAGCTGCAAGACTATCATTTCCCACAAGAGAACATAAAGGAAAACCTTAACGAAATAAAAGATTATCCAAAACCGAGTTGACCAATTTAGGAATATTTATCTTGCATAGACACAATTAATTGTGTCTATGCAAGATAAATAACAAGGATTAGGAGAAGCTTGACAATAAAGGTTCGACAAAATTTGCAGTCCAACACTTAGCGTTGACATTTATGATATAAATCGTCATCTTTGGACGGCAAAGGGGAAGGTGTACAAGAACAATGGAGCCACTGTTCTTTCTTGCCACCACTTGCAATTTTCATTTTGCATACGTATTTTTACAATATAAAAACATATAGAATGAGAAAAATAATTTACCTTATTGTTTTATTTCCTTTGATATCGTTCGCACAAATAGAGAATGAAAGTGCTGCTCAGGCAACTCTAGAGCACAACAATGACCTATTGCAATATTTAGCACAGCTAGCTCCGATGAGCGTTAATCCTTACACTTCTGTTTTTGCGACATCGATTTTCTCTAAATTAGGTTTTCATAGCGAGTACATATCGACACATCCGTTTTATAACAGCTGGATAGTGCTAGTGGTATTTGGCATTCTATTTTTATTTACACTCACAGTTCGCCCCGCAATGGCATCCAACCAGTTGACAGGAACATTAGTCAAGATTGACAATTGGCTTGAGAATAAAGCTGGCTTGCTAATCAACAGTTTAGTTATTCTATTACCCGTTTTCTTTTCTTCTTCTCCGCTAGACAGCGAGATTGTTTATCAGGCAGGCTTCTTGAGCATAAGTTTTAAAACCGTCTTAATATTATTCGTGTCGACATATTTGCTTCTATCAATAATGACAATGTTTTTATTTGTTGATTTTCTTATATTCCTATCCCCTGTACCACTTGTCGATACAGTTTTACAGATTTCAAAAATCTTCTTCTCCATTATACTTGTCGTGGTAAGCATCCTAAGCCCTATTGTATCAGTTGCGATAATGGCACTTCTGTTTATAGCATCATTATTCTTTTTGGACAAGGCAATGATATTAATAAATAAGATGAACTATTTGATGATTTACCCTATTCTCAACAGCCTTAGAGGCAAAGAAAAGGTTTTAAGCAGCGGTGATGACTTCTCAATTTTAGTTTTGATCAAGGAGAGTACACATAAATTCAAGAAGGGCAGTATTTTGAGACTCGAAAAAAGAGACGCTCGATATTTTATGGTCAAGACCAGAATGATGATCCCAAATAAAGAGGAGGAGATAATACTAGATAATCCAACAATACAGCAAACACACGTAGACTCTCTTATCTCCTGCAATTCCGAAGTCCAATTAATACTAAACAGATCATACCACAAACACATAGACGAAATATCAGAGGAACTTAATGCTGAAATCATAAAACGAGCATCGATTGACTTTCTTGATAAAAAGCGAATAAGCATGTTTAGTAAAAATGATATCAAAACATTAAGAACGATATAACCCGACAATAAGAGCTAGCAATATCGTGGACAACGCAACTTATCTGAAAAGGCGTGCTCACCCCTTGTTAACACTTAATCGCATGTATATGTTTTTTTTTGTAACTTTGATGCGTTAAGAAATTTCGTTGGAAAAAATATCAGTAGTTTTGGAAAGAATAATTCAATACATTAGAAGTAAACGAAGACAACATCACTTATCCATGAAATGGGATAGGAAGTATGCTTTTGTAGGAATGGGCAACCACAGTATCAACAACCTTTATCCAATCATTAGTTATTTAAATGTTGATTTGAAATACATTGTTACTAAGAGCGAAAGTAGTGCAAGTCTTATCAACCAGAACTATAAGAATATAGTCGGCACCAATGATATAGATATGGTACTAAAAGATGACGAGGTATCTGGAATATTCATAAGCGCACACCCTACAAGTCATTACAATTTGGTAAAAAAGGCACTACAAGCAGGCAAGAATGTATTTGTAGAGAAACCTCCCTGTCTGTCGACAGACGAGCTTAATACTCTGATAGAAATAGAGGAACAATCCAACGCTTTTTGTATGGTTGGTCTCCAAAAGCAATATGCTTCGTGCAATTTAGATTTGAAGCACAGGTTAAAAGGCGAATGTTTTTACAATTATCGTTTTGTTACGGGAGCTTACCCTGAAGGAGACCCTTTCTTTGATATTTTTATCCACCCCATCTCGTTAATAAACTTTTTGTTTGGGTCAATTGTCGAGCAGAATATTCTTATTCAAAGAAACGATAGCTATATTACGGTTTTTTTGCAACTAACGCACGAAAACAAAACCACGGGTAGCGTGGAATTATCAACCGGTTATTCTTGGCAGAATCCAAGAGAGAATATGATTATAAACACCCAAAAGGGGATATATGAAATGACCAACACTGAGAGCTTGCTATTCGAACCAAAGGCAGGAACAATCTTCAGTATTCCCAAGGAGAAGATCATTAGTGCTAAACACCGACAAATCAGTATTACTCAACGAAATAGCTTCAACCCTATTTTGAACAATAATCAATTATACAGCTCGGGATACTTTGGCGAGATAAAAAACTTTATCGAGCTTTGCGAAGGCAAAAGCGGGATAAATAACTCGTCCTTATCGAGTTGCAAGCAGACATTCAGAACAATCACAGACATAAAAAGCTCGATAAATGTACAATAAACTGGATTATGTCAGAAGAGGTTTCACCTTTGCCAATAACCTCACAAGACCGGGGCACAAGAAACTATCTACCCTTATGATATATGCAACCGACTTGTGTGATTCAGGCTGCAAGCACTGCCTTATATGGGCAAAGCGCCCGGTTCAACATCTGCCTCTTGAGAAGATAATTGAGATAATGAATAGCAAGTGCGTTAGCAAGGACACAGCTGTCGGTCTAGAAGGCGGTGAATTTTTATTGCATCCACAAGCCAACGAAATATTGGAATGGTTTTCAAAAAATCATCCTAAATTTGATCTGCTCACCAACTGTTTAAAGCCTGACAATGTTATTGACGCCGTAAAAAAGTATCCTCCCAAAAGACTATTCCTTTCGCTTGACGGGAATAAAGAGACCTATAAATACATGAGAGGAAAAGACGGCTACAACAACGTTATACGTGTAATAGAAGAATGTAAAGACTTAGTACCTATTTCGGCTATGTTTACATTATCGCCATACAACAGCTTTGAAGACCTCGATTATGTCATCGGCGTTTGTCAGCACTACAATATAGACGTTCGTGTAGGGGTATACAACGACATCGAGTTCTTTGACACGGTAGAAAAAGCTCATGAAACCGAGATCTCCAAGCAGAAGAACAACGAGATTAACACATTTAGAAAGGTAAAGGAAGAGCTGAAGGATATATCAACAACAAAAAAAGAGCAGCTCGAAAGTCTGCAATACGAAGCCATATCTACGCCCAAACACAATTTTGATGAGGTAAATTACATAACAGATTTTCAAAGACAAATTCCTCAGTCTATAAAACAAACTGCCGAGAACTTTGACTTCATGCTTCTTTATGACGAATGGAGAAAACATAATACAAAACTAAAGTGCCACAGCATACTAGACAGCTTAGTTGTACATCCATCCGGGGAAGTTCCGATATGTCAGAATCTAGGGCTTAAATTAGGGAATGTTTACAATAATACCCTCGATGAAATACTCAACTCCCCCGCAACACAAAAAACACACAAAGAATACTCTCAGAACTGCAACCAGTGCTGGATTAATTTCCACAGAAAGTACGACATCGTTATGCTTCGCACTCTAGAAAAGCTCTTCCCCAAAAGGATAATTGAGCTGATTTATGGCAAATACCAATGGTGCTTCGATAAGAATCTGACTTACAAGCAATATATGAAAATGTACGACTAAATGCAGGGAGGAAATATTATTGCATTTTTTTGAAATCAAACAGCTTTATTTGCAAGCAAATCGGACAGGAAGAGGATATACTACTCGACAAAAGAGAAATCATACTTGATGAAATAGAAAAAGGCTACCTGACAAACAAATTGAAGAACGGTTCTCTTGTTGATGTTCACAACCAAAGAATTTTATTGTACTTTTGTTGTCAGATTAGTGGGGACGAAATACCGGTCCTGGTGGTTGATAACTACCTACCCTATTGAAATATCTGATTCAGTAGAGGCAATTAAAATGCAAATGGAAGAAAAAAACTCAACGAGATTAAGGATTATCCGAAACTGAGGTGATTGAGGGTGTAGCAATTAGGTAATGAAACAATAGGAGGCTTAATATTTGAGATTAACAAGAAACGGGATCAAGATTATATGCATTTATAGCTACCTCCTAAAAGAATCTGCGATAACAATTACGTATGGACAAATACTTAAGTAATAAACTGAGAGTCATCTCACTAATCTCAGTGGCAATGGTAGTGTTTATACATTCGTATAATACAAAATTTATGGTTAATAATACGAGTTTTTATATTGGCTACAGCTCGTTCATGCAAAACTTCATAAGCCAAGGTATAACAAGGGTAGCGGCACCTTTTTTTTTCGCAACTTCAGGCTACTTGTTTTTTTTAAAATTTAAAGGAACAATAAGTGAGTTTGTTACTAAATATCGCAAAAGGGTAAAGACGTTATTACTACCATACCTGCTATGGTCAGTATGGGGATTGGTTCTACACTCTATATTACAGCTTGTTCTCAGAACAAAAGACTTTTCCTCAAATGACATAATTGAAAGCTATTCATTAGTAAAAATCTTACGAACGGTATTTTTTAGCCCAATACCTTATCATCTTTGGTTTATCAGAGACTTAATGATGTTGGTAATTATATCTCCTCTGATCTATTGGTCAACAAGATACCTTAAAGCTATACCAGTTATCATTTTATTTATAATTTGGCTCGATTTTTTTAAATTCAGCCTCCTAATTTTCACGAAAGAATCCGTTCTCTTCTTTTATATGGGAGCTTATTTTTCCATTAACAGGAGTAAGCCCATAAAGAAGATGAACAAAAAATACTATTGGGCATTTACATTTATTTGGTTTTTAATTATTCTTATTAAAACTACACTAATACATCAAGGTACAGAACAAAGTGCTTTATTAGTGCTTTTACACAAAACCTGCATAATCATAGGATTACTAAGTATTTGGAGTATTTATGACATATTGATGACAGAAAAAACAACTCCAAATAAAGCAATTATCAAACTTTCTTATTTCTCTTTTTTCTTATATGCTTTCCACGAGCCTATACTATCATTTATGAAAGCCGGCTTTTTTCATACTGTAGGAGTAAGTGAAATCAAGTCTGTCTTGATTTATTTTCTGGCACCTATAGTTTTAATTATTATTAGTACCTTTCTAGCTAGTTTTATAAAAAGATATATACCAAAATTTTATGAACTAATTGCTGATGGTAGATTGCATTCAGATTTCTTTCACTCCTCAAGAAACAACTTTCAATATACAGTAAACTTAATATGACCCAAATTACAAAATAAATTCTCATAGTAGCGACATTATTATTATACTGAAACAAGCATTACAAAACATGAACGATACAACACTAGCAAAAGGTTCAAGAATTGACATGGTCGATGCCTTGCGAGGCTTGGCAATAATGGCTATATTGCTGATACACTGCGTAGAGCATTTTATCTACCCCATTTATCCCGACAAGATGTCGCAGCCGGAGTGGCTAAACACCCTCGACTCAGTAGTTTTCAATGTCGTATTCTCGCTTATTGCCGGTAAGGGATATTCAATATTTGCACTGCTGTTTGGCTTCACGTTCTACGTGCAGTTTACCAATCAGCAGAACAAGGGCTATGATTTCAGGTGGCGGTTTATATGGCGGCTGATGCTTCTAGCCGTTTTTGCCACTATAAATGCTGCGTTCTTTCCGGGTGGCGATGTGCTTTTGCTCTTTGTTTTTACAGGACTCTCGCTGCCTCTGGTCTGCAAGATGAGCAACAAAGCCGTACTGATAATAGCCCTCATCTGCCTGATGCAGCCCATAGAGCTGTTTCATTTCATAAGCAGTCGCTTTAACGAAGCACACACCTTGCCGGAACTGAATGTAGGTGCTTTGTACAAGAGCGTGCAGGAAGGAGTTAAAAGTGGAAACTGGGGCGAGTTTTTCATCAAGAATATAAGCACCGGACAAAAGGCAAGTCTGCTTTGGGCTGTCAACGGCGGACGCTTTGTACAAACTATAGGACTGTTCCTGCTTGGATTTCTATTTAGTAGACATAATTTATTTGTAAAGTCTAAAGAGAACAATAGATTTTGGATTAAGACTCTCATCATTGCATCTATAATGTTTGGTGTATTATATCCTCTAAAAGTGGAATGGTACGACAATGCTTCGTCAGAAATCGTAAAAAGCACAATCGGAACGGCTTTGGATATGTGGCAAAAACTATCTTTCACTTTGGTAATCGTCTCCTCATTCATAATCACCTACTACAACAGGTCTTTTGGAGAGCGGACAGGCAAATTAAGGGTATACGGAAAGATGAGTCTTACAAACTATATTACACAGTCCATTATCGGTGCATTCATATTCTTCCCTATCGGCTTAAACCTCTCGCCATATTTGGGCTACACAGCTAGCCTAATTGTAGGAATACTCATATTTATTTTGCAATTATACCTCAGCAATATCTGGTATAAATACTACAAGCAAGGTCCTCTGGAGAAACTCTGGCATTCAGCAACTTGGATTGGAAGATATGGACAGAATATTTGAATGCTAAGATAAAAAAGTATACTTTTGAAATATAAATGGAGAACAAAGTATAAATAGACGAGATGAGCCATGATAACGAACTTTCACCCATGAGCATAATTGTAAAAGGAGGACAATAGATAATTAAACAAGCTGCCATTTTGGTAGGTCTAATGTCCAATATCTAAATACTAAGGTCTAAAAAAAATAAACACATGAAAGAAAATGAAATAGAAAATATCACAATTTCGTTTATTATTCCTGTATATAACAGACCCGGCGAGGTTAAAGAACTACTAGAAAGCATGACTCAGCAAACTGCTAACAATTTTGAAGTCATTATTGTTGAGGACGGATCTGATATAAAATGCAAAACGATATGCGATGAGTTTCAAAACAAACTCGATTTAAAATATTTCTACAAAGCTAATTCAGGACCCGGGCAAAGTAGAAACTATGGATTTGAAAAGGCGAAGGGTAATTATTGTATTTTCTTAGATTCTGACTGTGTTTTACCAGTGGATTATTTCAAGATTGTTCAGTGTGAATTAAAGAAAGATTACACTGATGCATTTGGCGGTCCCGACAGGGCACATGAAAATTTTAGCATTTTGCAAAAAGCTATTAATTATTCTATGACATCCTTTTTTACAACCGGAGGCATAAGAGGAAGCAGCGAAAAACTCGACAAGTTCCATCCGAGAAGTTTTAATATGGGGTATTCAAGAGATGTCTTTAATAAAACACAAGGCTTTTCTAAGATGAGATTCGGAGAGGATATTGACATGAGCACTAGAATATTACAAAACAACTTTAGCACGAAACTGATAAAAGAGGCTTATGTTTACCATAAAAGGCGAACAAATTTCAGACAGTTCTTCAAGCAAGTATTTAACTCAGGAATAGCACGGATTAATTTATATAAGAGGCACCCCAAGTCTCTCAAGCCTGTTCATTTTGCACCGTCTATATTTGTACTTGGATTAATTACTCTATTACTACTAGCCTCTATAAGCTATTCAGCAATATTTTTACTTCCTGTATTAATCCACATGTTGATTATATTAATCGATTCTAGTATCAAAAACAACAGTATCAAAATTGGACTGTTATCTGTTATCACTAGCTATGTTCAACTAATAGGTTATGGTCTTGGTTTTATAAATGCAACGTGGAAACGAATTATTTTAGGGCAAAGTGAATATGCCGCATATATAAACAACTTCTACGAATAGAGAAAGCTGCGGCTGTGCAACTTGCCTACTACGCAACAATTATAAGGAATAAATGACATGTATCGCACAAAGACAAACATTATATATCTTTTAATAGTGGCAGCTGTCTTCTTATTGCTAAAATTTGCCTATACCATTGCCGACAATAACGATTTGTACTTCCTCCTCAAACCAACAGACAAGCTCGTTGGACTTTTGACAGGGTCTCATTCCATTTATCTTTCAGACAAGGGATATTTTCACGAACAGCTAAACATCATTATTGACAAATCTTGTTCCGGCTTTAACTTCTGGGTCTTGTGTTTTCTAGTATTTACCTATTTGACAACAAGTTACCCACACAAGACTATAACCAAGACACTAAGTATTCCCACGGCTTTAGCAGCGGCTTACATATTTACAATATTAGTAAACACCTCTAGGATTTTCGCTTCCATAGTTGTGCAAACTCAAACAAAAAACATCTTTCCCAACAACCAACACATCATACATGAAACCATTGGCATAATCACAAATCTGACATTCTTGATATTAGCATACATACTAATCGATAGATTCTTAATTTACAAACAACACCATGAGAAACTTGCTTAATCCCAAATGGCTTTTTGTCGTAAATACATTACCATTGGCAGTACTGTTTTCACTCATGCTTGCCCAGTTCAATATCGTTGAAACTTTGTTAGACAATAAGAGTCTAGGGTTATGGAAGTCTTTCGGACTATCATTAGGGATTATAGGCTTATTAAATTTCGCTTATGCAGTTTATCTGACTCTAAAGAAAAAGAATGTTTCTGCTTGGTTTGGTATAATAGCATTGGTTTGTTACATCACTTTCGCCTACCTTTACGCTTACAACTTAAATGATATCTTTCCTTCCTCAATCCCTCAATGGATGGTGTCGGGCAATATATTCTTATATGTTGGAACATTCCTAATGCCAACACTTGCCTACTCTTTGTTTGTCTTAGTATCGCATTTTACGCCATACAATAAGGAACATAAGATTTGGCTTAATTTTCTAGTAGCAATAGGCATTCCGGTGGCAGCTTACTTGTTTTCACAAATCATTTTGCCCTTATGGCAACGAGTTGAAGAAGAATTTTATACACACGCATTGGTAGTACTTGTAATTACTGCGACTTTGGTCTTTCTATTTTTCTTAGTGAGAGGTATTTTTGTACTCGCTGTCAAGAAAACCAATATTTGGAAGAAACATCAATTAGCGTGGAAAATTCCAATTGCGATTTTACTTCCATTGATAGGCTTGTCAGTAAACAACGGGCACCTTTTTAATAATCTTACCCCTAGTGAATCAGGCATCTTCGGAAATTTCAACAACATTTGGTTTTACATTCTTGCCATCGTTAATGGCATAATGGTGTGTCTACCCAATCTCGACAACAAGATATACCGACTACTTATATTTATTGGAAGAAGTATAACTTTTGCATACACATTCTATTTCTTTTTAGTGTTTTTACCCTTTCTACCTTTGTCTGTTATTGCAATAGTCGCAATAGGCACAGGATTTTTAATACTGACTCCTTTACTGCTATTTGTGATTCACACAATCGAACTTTCTAAGGATTTCACATTCCTTAAAAGTCTCTATTCCCAGAAATTTTTAATAGCAATTTCGTTCTTGGGCTTTTCTGTAATCCCAACATTTATTACGGCAACTTATCTCAATGACAAAAATGTTTTGAATGAAACTCTGTCATATTTGTACAGTCCTGATTACTCAAAGCAATATGAGATTGATAAAAAATCACTTCAAAAGACACTTAAGATTATAGAGAATCATAAAGACCACAGAGATAGCAGAGGCGGATTATTCGGAAATGGTATTCCCTACTTGTCTTCCTATTTCAATTGGTTGGTTATGGACAATCTCACTTTGTCTGACTCAAAAATAAAGACCATTGAAAAAATATTTTTTGGTAAGACTTCGTTGGAATTTAGACCCGAAAACACCCGAAACGACAATGTGCAAATAAGTAATATTACTATAAATAGCACCTACGACAAAACTCAAAATGCGTGGAAGAGCTGGGTCGACTTGGAAATAAGCAATAAAAGTGGGAATGCGTGGCCTTCAGAATACGCAACAAGTATTGATTTGCCAGAAGGCTGTTGGATAAGCGATTATTATTTGTACGTCGGAGACAAGAGAGAACCCGGAATCTTAGCAGAGAAAAAATCAGCAATGTGGATATTTTCACAAATTAGAAATGAAAACAAAGACCCCGGTATTCTGTATTACCTGACAGGAAATAGGGTTGCTTTCAGAGTTTTCCCATTTGCAGAGAATGAAGTAAGAAAAACAGGAATAGAGTTTCTACACAAAGAGCCTATAAAACTCAACATTGACAATAAGATAGTTGAATTAGGGAATGAAGCAGAGACTATCTACGAAAATATTGACAACGAGAACATTGCTTATATCTCTGCCCGACAAAAAGAAAAACTAAGCTCAGTTAAACGCAAACCCTATTTCCATTTCCTAGTCGACATATCAAACGAAAAGGCTACTTGTTCAAGCGAGTTCATCGAAAGGATGGAGAAAGTTTTAGAGTCCAATAAAATACCTTCAGAAAATGCAAAAATCAGCTTCGTCAACAGTTATGTAAACACAATATCATTTGAAAGGGACTGGAAAACCCGATATAAACATCAATCTTTTGAAGGAGGCTTCTACTTGGACAGAGCAATAAGAACCACGCTTGTAAACGCTTATGAAAATAATTCGGATTCATATCCTGTAATTGTAGTAGTTACAGACAATATTCAAAATGCTGTTTTAGACAGAGATTTTGCAGACCTCGAATTTACATTCCCAGAAAGCAACTTGTTTTTCAACCTTGACAAGAATGGAAATTTAAGAGAACATTCTTTAGTCAATAACCCAATAAAGGAACTCCCTGCAACAATGAGAGAATGTATGTTTTGTGAGACCGTCTTAGAATACCAACTCCCTGACAAATCACTTGCTTATTTGCCAAATAATAATGAACCAAGTATCATTTTGCAGAAAACTGAATTTGAGGTTAACGCAACAGAGATTAAAGAAAAGAATTGGCAATCGGCTTTGATAATGCAAGGGCAGTGGGATTCGCAAATCCTGCATCCTGAAAACTCCGATAACGAATGGATAAACTTGGTAAAAAACAGCTTCTCTTCAAAAATAATGACTCCGGCAACATCATACCTAGTGGTGGAGAATGAGGCTCAAAAAACAATGCTGAAAAAGAAACAAGAACAAGCATTATCAGGCAACAAATCTTTAGACCTTGGCGAGGACACACAAAGAATGAGTGAACCAAGTTTAATCCTGCTAACAATTCTGCTCGGACTAGTTTTATGGTACAGAGAAAAACACAAATAAAAACAAACTCGACCAAACTGCTCCAAACTATAAGCCCATATTAACATTTGCTTATATATTATCACTCCATGCGCTCTACATTTTGAAATTTCAAGGCAAATTATTACTTTCGCTACGCACTCAGAGAAAATTAAATTAAAATCAGTTGCCAAGGAGCAGCTTAAAAATATAATAACATGAAGGCTCATAACTTTTTTGCAGGTCCGTCTATAATTTCGGAATATGCACTGGACAGAACATCAGAGGCAGTAAAGAATTTTGCAAATACCGGACTATCGGTTATGGAAATATCGCACCGAAGCTCCCAGTTTGTAGAAGTTATTGAGTCGGCACGTTCCAAGGTGAAATCCCTCCTAAATGTACCCGACGGATATTCGGTGCTTTTCCTACAAGGTGGTGCCAGCCTACAGTTCTTGATGGTGGCATACAACTTATATAAAAGAAAAGCGTCATACCTGGACACAGGCGTATGGTCTAAAAAGGCTATCGAAGCAGCTAGCTTTTTCGGAGCACCAAATGTAGTGGCATCATCAGCCGACAAAACATATTCGTACATCCCTGAATTTAAGGCGGATGGCGATGAGGACTATCTACACATCACCACCAACAATACGATATACGGAACAAGGCTACAAAAAGACCCGGAAATCAATGTGCCGCTTGTTGCCGATATGTCGTCTGATATTTTCAGCCGACCTGTCGATGTCAGCAAATACGATTTGATTTACGCAGGAGCTCAAAAGAATATAGGCCCGTCAGGCACAACTCTAGTTATAGTACGTGATACGGCTCTGACAAAGAGCGAGAATGATATCCCCAAGATATTGGACTACAGAACGCATATCAAGGGAGAGTCCATGTACAACACCCCTGCAACCCTGCCAATATTTACCTGCTTGCAAACCCTTACTTGGCTCGAAAATCTCGGCGGAATACCTGCAATAATGAAAATCAACGATAAAAAAGCAAATCTTCTATACGACGAAATAGACCGTAACATTCTGTTTAAATGCCCCGTACCAAATCCTGCACACCGCTCAAACATGAATGTATGTTTTGTGATGAATGAAGAATACAAGGACAAAGAAGCAGAATTTATTACTTTTGCAAAAGAATATGGCTGTCTCGGACTGAAAGGACACAGAAGCGTAGGCGGATTTAGGGCATCTATCTATAATGCAATGCCTTACGAAAGTGTAGCAGTCTTAGTACAGTGCATGAAAGATTTTGAAACACAAAACAAATAACTCTTGTAGATGGCTAAAATAAAAGCATTTAAAGGATATAGACCAAAGCCCGAATTGGCGTCGAAAATGGCATGCAAACCCTACGATGTGATAAACTCCGAAGAAGCAAAACTGGAAACAGGCGACAATCAGCATTCTCTTTACCACATCACTAGGGCAGAAATAGACTTCCCAAAAGGTGTAGACGAACACTCACAAGAGGTTTACGACAAAGCTGTCTCGAACTTTGATAAATTCATTAAGGAGGAATGGCTGTTTCAAGACGAGAGTCCGAAGCTCTATGTGTATGCCCAAACCATGAACGACAGAACTCAATATGGCGTGGTGGCAGGAGCTTCAGTCGAAGACTACCTGACAGGGATAATCAAAAAGCACGAGCTTACACGCCCCGACAAGGAAGAAGACAGAATGAAGCATATCCGCGAGACCAATGCCAACATAGAGCCTGTATTTTTGTCATATCCTGCCGTAAGAGAAATAGATACGATAATAGCCGACATCACTGCCGAGAAAGCCGTTTATGACTTCACCGCCGAAGACGGCATTGCTCACACATTTTGGGTAATCGACAATACAGCTAAAATTGCAGAATTAGAGAAACTATTTGAAACTAAGGTTCCCAACACATACATTGCCGACGGACACCACCGTACAGCAGCGGCAGCACTGGTAGGAAAGGAACTGAAAGACAATAATCCAAATCACACAGGCAACGAGGAATACAACTTCTTCCTCGCAGTGCATTTTCCCGACAATCAACTGAATATAATAGACTACAATCGAGTGGTGAAAGATTTGAACGGACTGACAAAAGAGGAATTTATCGAGAAAGTGTCAGAGGACTTCGAGGTGCAAAAAGCAGGAGCTTGCCAACATAAGCCGCATGCACTTCACGAGTTCAGCTTTTACATCGATGGCGATTGGTACAAAATGACTGCCAAAGCCGGAAGATACGACGACAGCGACCCTATTGGAGTTTTGGACGTTACAATATTATCAGACCTTGTTCTCGACAATATACTCGGCATCAGAGACTTACGCACAGACAAAAGGATAGATTTTGTAGGTGGAATACGCGGCTTGGAAGAATTGGAAAAACGTGTAGACAGCGGAGAAATGAAAATTGCATTTGCCCTCTACCCCGTCAGTATGCAGCAGCTCATTAACATATCTGACAGCGGCAACATAATGCCACCAAAAACCACATGGTTTGAGCCCAAACTACGCTCGGGCTTAGTGATACATGCACTAAATTGAAAATCGCACAACAGAATCAACGTTGCCTTTGATAATTCCACAAGCTGATCTGCCAGATAAATCACTGTATATCCAACTTCATCTACCTGATCATCTAACTACTTCTTTCTCATAAAGATATTTATCGGCACGCCCGAGAAATCAAAATGTTCGCGCATCTTATTTTCTAAAAACCGCTTGTAGGGTTCTTTGACATATTGTGGCAGGTTACAATAAAAAGCAAAACTCGGAGTGTAGGTGGGTAACTGTGTTACGTATTTAATTCTTACATACTTACCCTTTAGTGCCGGTGGCGGATTTTGATTTATTACCTCAAGCATCACGTCGTTAAGCTCTGATGTCTTGATTTTCTTAGTCCTATTCTTAAAAACATCCATTGCTACTTCCAAAGCCTTGTGTATCCTCTGCTTTGTAAGTGCCGAGATAAATACAATCGGAATATCTGTAAATGGAGCAGTACGTTCCAATATCGCTTTGGTGAATACATTGGTGGAGCTATTATCTTTTTCTACCAAATCCCATTTATTGACCAATATCACAACGCCTTTGTTGTTCTTCTTCATCAAGTGGAAAATGCTTAAATCTTGTGCTTCCACACCTCGCTCGGCATCAATCATTAACAGGCAAACATCCGAGTGCTCAATGGCTCTGACAGACCTCAACACCGAATAGTATTCTAAGTCTTCGTGCACCTTGCTTTTTTTTCTTAGTCCGGCGGTGTCAGTTATGTAAAATTCGTAGTTGAACTTATTGTACTTGGTTTCTATAGAGTCGCGTGTAGTTCCGGCAACATCTGTAACTATATGCCTATCTTCGCCTATCAGAGCATTAATAAACGATGACTTTCCTGCGTTGGGTCTCCCTACAACACAAATTCGTGGAATATGGCCGTCGTCTACCTCCGTGGCTTCTTTGGGAAACACTTTTATCACAGCGTCGAGCAGGTCGCCAGTTCCACTACCGTTCATTGCCGAAATAGCATACAGCTCGCCAAAGCCTAAGCCGTAAAACTCCATCGCCTCGTTGGTATGTATGGGTGTGTCTACCTTATTTGCCACTAACACAACAGGCTTGGTCTGGCGGCGTAGCATATTTGCAATGGCATCATCGAGGTCGGTAATACCGTTTTGGACGTCAACCATAAACAAAATAACATCAGCCTCGTCAATAGCCAGTGCTACCTGCTTTCTGATTTCTCCTTCAAACACGTCGTCGGAGTTGGTTACGTATCCTCCCGTATCTATGACTGAAAACGGAACTCCTGTCCAGTCAGACTTGCCGTACTGTCTGTCACGAGTAACTCCCGCAACCTCGTCTACAATGGCATGACGCATTCCGGTCAACCTATTAAAAAGGGTTGATTTACCAACATTTGGTCTTCCTACTATGGCTATTATATTGCTCATCTCTTAATTAAAATCGTAGCCAAAATCACGAAGAGAGCGCTCATCTTTGCGCCAGTCTTCCTTAACCTTGACATATAGTTGTAAATATATTTTCTTGGCAAAAAACTCCTCTAGGTCTGCCCTTGCTTCTGTGCCTACTCTTTTCAGCTTTTGCCCTTTGTGTCCAATTATGATGCCTTTCTGCGTATTCCGTTCTACAAAAATTATCGCTCTAATATGAATAATGTCAGCGGCTTCCTTAAATTCCTCTACCTTTATCTCTACCGCATAGGGTATCTCTTTTTTGTAGTGAATCAATATTTTCTCCCTTACTATCTCCTCAACAAAAAAACGCTCGTTCCTGTCGGTCAGCGCATCCTTCTCGAAGAAAGGCGGAGACTCGGGAAGAAGCTCCAATATTTTATCGAAAATCGGACTTATATTGAACTTACGAAGAGCAGATATAGGTACAATATAAGCATTAGGAAAAGTCGTTTCCCAGAAGCTATACTTCTCGTTGATTTCCGCTTCATTAGAGTTGTCAATCTTATTTATTACAAGGATTATAGGCACTCCTGCATTCTTACATTTCTCTATGTAGTCGGCATTTTTATCCTGAGTTTCATAAATATCTGTTACATACAAAATCACATCGGCATCACTCAATGCACTATTTACATAGTCCATCATCTGTTCCTGCAACCTGTACGCAGGCTTAAGAATACCCGGAGTGTCGGAATACACAATCTGAAAATCCTCACCATTCACTATCCCTTTAATCCGATGACGGGTAGTCTGCATCTTTGATGTGATAATAGACAACTTCTCGCCCACCAATGCATTCATCAATGTCGACTTACCAACGTTGGGATTACCTACAATATTCACAAATCCTGCTCTATGTGCCATAATTCTATTAAAAGTAAGTTGCAAATATACGAAGAATAAAATTGAGGGCAGGGTCTGGTCGACAAAGGTTTCCTTTATTACTTATTTACATGTTGACATTTCAGGATTTTGTCGGGCTCTCAAAAGCCCCTACTAATTGACAAGGATGATTGAATATTGCCTTAAGTTTACTCCTCCATATTTTCATTCTCAAACACATTGACCCAACGCAATACACTAGAATACAAAGTCAATGTGAATATTCGGAATAAACTAACTGTAAGAAACGTAGATTTTAAGAACTGAAAACACGTCCTCTCCTATCCAACAAGTATTGCCTTCCGCTTCCACAACACAAGCTTGCCTGCTGTCAGCGATTTCTGTACGTCGATTATTCGCTGATTGCTACTACCTCTAAACAGCAAATCAGAGTCGTGCAGTGCTTCCATGTACCTGCCGTCAACAAGCACGTCGATATGAGGCAGGATTTTCGATAGGCGTTCAGAATGAACTATACTCTCGAAGACATATCCCGTGTAACACCATATATTTTTTTTAGTCTCAGCCTTAATCCTTTTGGCTAACTCAGTAAAACCGTCAATTTGCATCAGGGGATCGCCACCCGAGAAGGTAACACCAAAGAACTCTTCCTGCTTAATTATGTTTAATATGCTCTCAACAGAATGAGCAGTGCCACTCTTTGCATCCCACGACTGAGGATTGTGGCAGGCTTTGCATCTATGAGTGCAACCGGCACCATAGACGGAGGTACGAAAGCCCGGTCCGTCTACGGTTGTGCCACGCACAATATCCAGTATTAACAAATCAGTCATGAATAACTCTATCTTTTAGCTCCGCCAATTTAGCCGCATTCCATCTATCGGTGGTTCCTACCAAATATCCTGTTATGCGTTGGAGGCAATCCATATTAGCACCACCACACTTCGGACACTCTTCCTGTCTTTCTTTAGCGTTTTCATGCCCGCAGTCCATGCATCGGTTGCGGTTATGATTGATCGATGCGTAGCCGATATTATATTTATCCATCATATCGACTATTGTCATAATGGCTTCAGGATTGTGCGTTGCATCTCCATCCACTTCTGCATAAAAAATATGCCCTCCCCTCGTCAGCTCGTGGTATGGGGCTTCAGTCTTGGCTTTGTGCTGTGCGCTACAGTTGTAATAGACCGGCACATGGTTCGAATTTGTGTAATAATCCCTGTCAGTAACTCCTTTTATTTTGCCAAAATCTCTCTTATCTCTACCCGTAAATCGCCCTGAAAGTCCTTCGGCAGGTGTTGCCAACACGCTGTAATTATGATTATACTGCTCTGCAAAAGCATTGGCTTTATTCCTCATGTGAGTAATAATACTTAGCCCCAGCTCCTGAGATTTCTCGTCCTCACCGTGATGCTTGCCGACCAAGGCCACCAGAGCCTCTGCTAAACCGATATAACCAATGCCCAAAGTCCCCTGATTAATAACCTTTTCTATGGTGTCTTCTCCTTTTAAATGCTCATTGTTTTCCCAAAGCATTGACATCAATAGCGGAAATTGCTTTGGAGCAGCTGTCTTCTGAAATTCAAATCTGTCATGCAATTGCAAGGCTGCTAAATCCAACATATTGTCCAGCTTAGTGAAGAATGCATCGATGCGCTCTTGCTCGCTCCCTGCATCTCTACACTCCAATGCCAAGCGTACAAGATTTATTGTAGAAAACGACAGATTCCCCCTACCAATGGATGTTTTCCTGCCAAAGCGGTTTTCAAATACCCGCGTACGGCACCCCATCGTTGCAACTTCATATTCATATCTTTTGGGGTCGTCAGCCCTCCAGTCTTCATGTTGATTGAAGGTAGCATCGAGGTTCACAAAATTTGGAAAGAAACGTCGGGCGCTCACCTTACACGCAAGCTGGTATAAATCGTAATTTCTGTCCTCAGGCAGATAACTCACCCCCCTTTTCTTTTTCCATATTTGTATGGGAAATATTGCAGTAACACCACTACCAACGCCCTCATAAGTACTAGTTAGCAACGACTTAATAACACAACGACCTTCGGCAGAAGTGTCGGTCCCGTAGTTTATAGAGCTGAACACCACCTGATTACCTCCACGCGAATGAATTGTATTCATATTATGTATAAATGCCTCCATGGCCTGATGCACACGGACTACCGTGCGATTAACAGCATGTTGTATCACCCTCTCTTCGCCATTGAGTTCCCCTAGATCTCTTTTTACATAGTCATCTATTTCTAGTTCGTAAAGGTGCTTATAATCTTCGCCATTGACATTTTCTAAAATCCTCAGTTCTTCTACAAAACTCTTGCGTACAAAGGGCGCAAGGTAAAAGTCAAAGGCAGGAATAGCCTGACCTCCATGCATTTCATTTTGTGCAGTTTCAAGAGATATACACGCCAGCATACTTGCCGTTTCAATGCGCTTGGCAGGGCGAGACTCTCCATGTCCGGCAACAAAGCCTTTGTTCAGTATGTGGTCTAACGGATGCTGAACACAGGTGAGACTTTTAGTAGGATAATAATCCTTGTCGTGAATATGTATATAATTATTACGCATTGCCTCCTTCACGTCAAGTCGCAACTGATAATCGTCGATAAATGGCTTTATCGATTCGCTTGAGATTTTCATCATCATCCCCGCAGGAGTATCGGCATTCATATTAGCGTTCTCGCGAGTGATATCGTTCGATTTTGCCTCTATAATTTCCATATACACATTGTAGGTTTTAGCCTTGCGAGCCACATTGCGTTGATCGCGATAAGAGATATATTTCCTTGCAACCTCTTTGCGTGGACTATTCATTAGCTCCAATTCTACCCAATCTTGTATTTGCTCCACTGTCATCTGCTCGTCTCCTTTGCAATAGATACGGTCACAGACACTTCTTATCAAGGGTGCATCCTCGCCCATATCTGTCTGCAACATTGCCTTACGGATTGCCGTCATTATTTTCTCTTCATTAAACCCGACAACACGACCGTCTCTCTTTACTACTGTCTGAATCATAATCAACTTCTTTTATTAAAACTACAATGAAGGCCCCTCTAAGACCAATACAACTATATACAGACGCATACTCGCCTAATTTTATCCTTCTCCCGAGAGCTTTGAAGCACTATAATATAGCAAGCGACGACTCGTTTTGACTAGGCCTCTACTGCCTTTATACAGACATCTTCTCAATAATAATGCTTTGTCGAACAGTTCGCAAAACTCTCAGCTGTGGGGATAGTTTAAGACTTGCACCCGACTCCCTTGCAATCCTAAATTTCAGGATTGTCTTGCAGAAGCAAATATAAACACTTTACACAAGAATAAATAACACTTTTGGGGATTTTTTTTTCAAGACCTTGTTAATAAGTCTCCGAAATAAAAAACAACACACTAACAACCAGCCAACTAATTCTACAAGCCGAAAAAATGTTGCAAAAAAGTACGATTTAACAATGATATTAATAAAAGAAGTTAACCATGCGGTAATTAAAAACACACTCAAATTACCACTATTCGATACAACCAAAACACAGCAACAGAAATAAACTTCAAGCAAATATGCTGCAACTTTATATTTATTTCTGCCACCTTAATAAACAAAGTAACGCCAACGGACGGCAATACTAAATTCTGCATTTTGCAGAACTTAAAATTTTTGAGGCAGCCCTAAACTTATACAGAAGCATATTTCAGCCTAAACCTCAAAGCTACTCTACAAGGACAAATATAAAAAAAAGATTCTAGAGAAAGTAACAAGCGGGCAAGTTTTTTTTTCTTGACAAACCATTAAGGATCTCCGACAACACTCTGAATTTTGGCATTAATGGAAAGCATCAACACATTGAAGCATCGTCGTCCGAATACATAAAGGAGCCGCCATCAACTAAATATCTCCGAGTTGAACTAGAAAGCAATCAAAGCCGTCTTTTAAAACGAATCTATTATGGAGCATAAACATAAGCAGCAGAACAAATACAAATAATGTGACACAACTCAATCGCTTCATATTAGATTTTATCCAAATAACACATCTTGCAAACTTACAAATAAACTAACTTTGTTCTTCTAAAAGCAAATATACCAAAAGCAAGCGAAAAATATAGCGAAATCTAAAAACAAAAAGAAATCTGAAACCGCCCTTTTATTAGGTGTCTAATTTATCTATACATTTAAGCCTATTATCCTCACAAGTTCATTACCTTTGCATTCTCGTAGAGTTAAGACAGGATTAATACTAATGCTTTCATACTCTCAATTAACAATAAAACAGGCACATATATGCGGATTCATTTTATTGCAATAGGTGGCAGTGCAATGCATAATCTGGCCATTGCGCTACACAAGAAAGGCTTTGAGGTAAGTGGCAGCGACGATGCCGTATTCGAACCATCACGAAGCAGACTTGAGCACTACGGTTTGCTTCCCAAAGAACTCGGTTGGCACCCCGAGGCTATTGACAAATCAACAGATGCCGTGATACTCGGAATGCACGCCCGCATCGACAACCCCGAGCTACTAAAAGCTAAGGAATTAGGGTTGAAAATCTACTCTTACCCCGAATACCTCTACGAGCAAACCAAAGACAAACTACGGGTAGTCATTGGCGGTTCGCATGGCAAAACCTCTATAACCTCCATCATAATGCATGTGCTGAAAGAGAACAATGTGGATTTTGACTATATGGTGGGCGCAAAATTAGAGGGCTTCGACACTATGGTGTCACTGAGGAAGGATAGTAAGATTGCAATTTTTGAAGGCGACGAGTACCTATCTTCGCCAATTGACCGCCGTCCGAAGTTTCACCTTTATCATCCGCATGTCGCACTGTTGAGCGGCATCGCATGGGATCACATCAATGTCTTCCCCACTTTCGACAACTATTTGGAGCAATTTAGCATATTTGCAGAACTCATAGAACCAAAAGGCTCGTTATATTATTATGGAGGAGACAAACATTTGCAAGACATTACCAAGAACACACGCAAAGATATTCATGCAGAAGCATATACAGAGCATCCCTCGATTATAAGAAATGGACAGACTTTCTTGATAAACGCAGACAAAGAAATTGCAATTAAAATATTTGGAGAACATAACCTGCAAAACATCGCAGGTGCAAAACTAGTGTGTAATAAAATCGGCGTAGCAGATGAACAATTCTACAAAGCAATCAGTAGCTTTAGTGGTGCTGCTCGTCGCCTGCAACTATTGGCGTCAAACGATAAATGCAATGTGTATTATGACTTTGCCCATTCGCCCTCAAAACTAGAAGCCACCACAAAAGCCGTGAAAAAACAGTTTACCGGCAGGAAACTTGTTGCAGTGATGGAACTCCACACCTTCAGCTCGCTAAAAAAAGAATTTCTGCCTCAATACAAAGGCTGCATGGACGAAGCAGATGAGGCTTTTGTGTACTTCGACCCAAAAACAATAGAACACAAAAAATTAGAACCAATAACTACGGAACAAGTAGAAAAAGCCTTCGCAAAAACAGACTTACAGGTATTCACCAATTCCGACAAACTTTTCGATACCCTTAGATCTAAATGTTGGAAAGATGCAAACCTCCTGCTTATGACTTCGGGAACTTTCTTCGGCAAAGACCTGCAAAAGATTGCCAACGAAACATGCAACATATAAAATCAATAAAGATACAATGAAGAAAATCAAAATACTCATACTCCTCGTATTGATATCGCATTCATTATTTGGACAGAACAAACGCCCCTTGACTCACGATGATTACGATGCTTGGCAATCATTAAAAGAAATCAACATAAGTCCAGACGGCAAATGGACTGTTTATACCATAAATCCTCAAGATGGGGACGCAAAGGCGGTGTGGCTGGAAACAGACAAGCCAACAAATAATCAAAGCATTGACCGAGCCAATTCGTTAAAATTCTCTCACGACTCGGAGTTCATTATCGGCAAAATAGTTGCCACAAAGGACACTATCCATGCACTGAAGCTGAAAGGGAAGAAAAGTAACGACTTTCCAAAGGATACCTTCTTCATAGCAAACCTAAGGGATAAAACTGTCACAAAACTCCCCCTACTAAAATCATACAAAACCCCATACGAAAAGGAAAGCATATACGCCGCTCTTTTTAACGCCAATCCTCCAAAAGCAGAAAAGAGCGATAAAGCAGCTGACAAAGAGGAGAAAAAAGAAACCAAACAAAACGAGGCAAAGGCTAGCACCGAAGAAGAAGAGAATAAAGGTCAGAAAAAAGAAACCGAACAAAAAAAGAAAAAAGCAACTCCAAAAAGGAAGCCTACCAAAGATAGCACGCAACTGATAATATCGGAATTTGACGGAAACACCATTGCAGAACTACCAATGGTCGAGTCCTATGGATTCTCGGAATATGGCAACAAGCTCTACGCTATCCAAAAATCTACGGTAGACTCCATAAAACAAAAGAAACTTTATATTCTAGACATTAAAACCAGACAATGGACTCTGGCAGATTCGACAATAACAAGATTCGCTCAACTAGGATTCTCCAAGACCGGCAATCGCCTTGCATACACTGCCAGCATTGACCCGCCAAAAGAGAAGAAACCATACTATCAGCTATACTGCTACGATACAGACAAGCAGAACACAAAAGAATTGGCAAACAAAAATAGCGCAGGATTGCTTAAAGACGGACGCATATCCGAAAATCAGAGCCTTCAGTTCTCAGAGGACGAAAGTCAGGTATTCTTTGGCATCGGCGAAGATTATAAAACTTATGCCTACGAAGAAGACTCCACAATTCTAAAAGAAGACCGTGTATCTGTGGATATTTGGGGGTGGCAAGATGAGCTTATACAACCAATGCAACGAGTTAGGCTAAAAAAAGAGAAGACTAAATCCTATTTGGCAGTCTACGACTTCAACTCAAAAAAGACGATACAATTAGGCGACAGAGATATAGACAACATTAGCGTGGCAAGAAAAATGCGAAGCCATATCGTTATAGGGACAAATGCTCATCCATACATGATAAATGCAAGCTGGGACTACCAAATAGGCAAGGATGTATACTTGATAAATACCCAGAATGGAGAGAGAACACTAGTCGGCATGAACATAAAAGGCAATCCCTATTTATCTCCAAACGCAAAATACCTCAACTGGTACAGCCTCCCAGACAGTGCGTGGATAGTCTATGATATAGCGAACGGCAAACAAAAAAACATAACTGCCAACATTAACGATCTATTCTACAAAGAGTTTAATGATGTGCCAAGCATACCCGGTTCTTGTGGCGGTGCAGGATGGACACAAAATGATGAAGCTCTAATTGTTTACAGCCAATACGACATTTGGCGCATAAATCCTACAGGAAAAGAGTCGCCAATAAACCTTACAAATGGAAAAGGCAAAAGAACCAACACTGTGTTTAGACGTCCAATACTTGACCCAAAGGAAGAATTTATCAACGACAAAGAAACAGCTATTCTGTCAGCATTCAACAATGTCGACAAACAATCAGGATACTTCTCGGGAAGCCTTAAAACTGCGACAGAGCCCTCCGAACTGATTTACGGAGAATACCAATACACATCCTTAGCGAAGGCAGAAAATACTGACAGGTTGATACTGCGAAAAGGCAGCTTTAGCTCCTACCCAGACCTTTATGCAAGCAACACAAAGATGAAGGAATTCACAAGGCTCTCGCACCTCAATCCTCAACAAGACTCTATCAACTGGGGGACAGCAGAGCTTACAAGCTACATGAGCCTTTCTGGCGACAGCTTGCAGGCTATAATCTATAAACCTGAGGATTTTGACCCTAACAGGAAATATCCCATGATAGTATATTTCTACGAACGTAGTTCAGAGAGCCTATACCGCTACTACAGCCCGGCTCCTAGTGCCTCTATTATTAACATACCATATTTTGTGAGCAACGGATATGTGGTGCTCGTACCAGACATTAAATTTGAAACAGGATATCCCGGTAAAAGCGCCTATGACTGCATTATACCCGCTGTGCAATCTGTCGTGGAGAAAGGATATGTGGACAAAGACAACATGGCTATACAAGGGCAAAGCTGGGGTGGATATCAAGTGGCATACCTGATAACACAGACTAACATGTTCAAGGCAGCAGGAGCAGGTGCGCCTGTGGCGAATATGACCTCGGCATACGGAGGTATACGCTGGCAGTCGGGAATGAGTCGAATGTTCCAGTACGAACAAACTCAATCTCGCATTGGACAAACACTATGGGACAAACCCATGTTATACATCGAAAACTCACCACTATTCTATGCCGACAAAGTAAAAACACCCGTACTGATAATGCACAACGACAATGACGGTGCAGTGCCATGGTATCAGGGGATAGAATACTTCATGGCACTGAAACGCAATCAGACTCCGGCATGGTTGCTAGTATACAATGGGGAGGGGCACAACCTAATACACCGCAAAAACCGTAAAGACTTATCAATTAGACTGTCACAATTCTTCGACCACTACCTAAAAGGGGCTCCTGCCCCATTGTGGATGACTGAAGGAATACCTGCAATAGAAAAAGGTAAGACTCTAAAGTACAAATTAGAAGATTAATAATATTACATCGCTATAAAACAGATAGTTATGAACGACAACAATTTACAGGAACGTATCAATGGTATTTCCAGACTAATAGGAAATACACCCCTTTTGGCAATCAACTGCACTTACAAAGGGAAAGAAAGAACGGTATACGCAAAAGCCGAATTCTTAAATCTAACCGGTAGCATAAAAGACAGAATGGCTTTTCATATTCTCAACAAGGCTTATTCCGAAGGAATACTGAAAGCAGGCGACAGGATTGTCGAGGCAACAAGTGGCAATACCGGCATTGCTTTCTCAGGTGTAGGCCGTGCCTTAGGACACCCCGTAACCATCTTTATGCCGAACTGGATGAGCCAGGAACGCAAGAATCTGATAAAAAGTTTTGGAGCCAACATCGTCTTAGTAAGCCCCGAAGAAGGTGGATTTCTTGGTAGTATAGACATGGCGAATAAACTCGCACAAACAGAGGAAAATTGCTACCTCCCCAGACAGTTCTCAAACACTGACAACTGTCAAGCCCACTACAACACTACTGCCCAAGAGCTTTGCAATCAGCTAAAAACACTCGACCTAAAACCCGATGCTTTTGTAGCAGGTGTTGGTACTGGCGGAACAGTAATGGGTGTTGGCAGATACCTACACCAACAAAATCCCGATGTTAAGATATACCCTCTTGAACCATCAAACTCACCTACAATGTCGACCGGACATAAAGTCGGCAAGCACCGCATACAAGGAATATCTGATGAATTTATACCAGCTATTGTAGACCTTAACAAACTTGACGATATTATTTCAGTAGATGACGGGGATGCTATAATAATGGCACAAAAGCTAAGCAAGGGACTCGGATTAGGGGTAGGCATTTCTAGCGGCGGCAATTTCTTAGGAGCATTAAAAGCCCAAGATATACTGGGAACCGATGCGGTTGTTGCTACTGTATTTGCAGACGACAACAAAAAATATCTAAGCACCGACCTAATGAATGAAGAGCCCATAAAGGAGGACTTCTTATCTTCAGACGTAAAACTAAATTATTATTCTTGCATACAGCGTTGCTGTATACTTCACAACAATTACGTAAGTAATTTAGGAGTCTAATAAAAAAGTAAAAGGTGGCTTTCAAAGAAAGCCACCTTTTACTTTTTTATTATCAAAACACTAAACTTTCTCAACAGAATCCATGCCCAACTGCACGGCCTCAAGGTTGGCCGGTATCAGCTTATGGTGACGACTATTGAGCGAGTTTTCTAGACCTTTCTCAAGATTTTGAAAGTTTACTACAGGCCTTATTTTTAAGTAAGCTCCCATCACAATCATATTAAAGACCCTTGAATTTTTCATCTTCTCGACAGCCAACTTAGTGGCCTCGATTTTGTATATTTCAATATCAGTTCGTGTCGGAGCAGTTTTGATGCCATTTGGTTCATATATCAACACTCCGCCGGGTTTGACAGATTGCTCAAACTTGTCTAAGGACTGCTGATTTAGGATTACGGCAGTATCATATTTATAAAGAACAGGCGAGCTTATGCGGTCGTCGCTGAGTATCACCGTAACGTTTGCAGTTCCCCCTCTCATTTCAGGTCCATAAGACGGAAACCACGAAACCTCCTTACCCTGCATCACCCCGGAATAGGCTAAGATTTTCCCCATGGCAAGAACTCCTTGTCCTCCAAAACCTGCTACTATTATTTCTTCTTTCATGTGTTTATATTTTGTTTTTTAATTGCCACATGTATCTCGCCAATATAATCATACTTCTGTGTGAGACTTGTCTTATGGCTCGTTTCATGTTTTCATATTTTTGTATCTAGGCATGCCCAATATCTACAAAAATGTTTACACTCCTTTCTCTCCATCTTTCAAATCGCCAAGCGGAAACACAGGAAACATATTCTCTTCCATCCACTTGTTCGACTCATCAGGAGTCATGCGCCAGCCTGAACTACAAGTAGATACAACCTCAATTACTGCCATACCTTTCTTGTTTAAGACTTTCTCAACTCCCTTATCTATCGCTCTCTTACACTTCTTCACAGCACTTGCAGTGTGCACCGCCTGACGTGTAACATAGGATGTTCCAGGCAACAAGGCTAGCAAATCTGACATTTTGAGCGGATAGCCCGAAAGGTCAACCTCTCGTCCTGTCGGCGATGTAGATGTTATCTGTCCCAATAAGGTTGTTGGAGCCTGCTGACCTCCGGTCATTCCATAAATTGCATTATTTATAAAAATAACCAATATATTATCGCCCCTGTTGGCTGCATGAACAATCTCTCCTGCTCCGATAGATGCCAAATCACCATCGCCCTGATAAGTAAACACAAACCTGTCGGGCATGACTCTGGCTATTCCTGTAGCCACAGCCGGTGCTCGACCATGAGCTGCCTCGTGCCAGTCAATATCTATATACTTATATGCGAAAACAGCGCATCCGACTGGAGCTACTCCAACAGTCTTTTCTTGCAAGTCTCTTTCCTCTAGTACTTGTGCCAACAGCTTATGAGCAACTCCATGGCTACATCCCGGACAATAGTGCATTGTGTTATCGGTAAGCAACTTAGGCTTCTCATAGACTAGGTTCTTGGGATTAATTATATCTTTTATGTCCATTTTTTCTAGTTTTAATTTTGATGATTAGTCCATCTTACTCAACAGCTCGTCGTAAATCTCGTCGGGAGTAGGACAATTTCCACCCATACGCCCCAAGAAGTTTACAGGAACATATTTTTTTGATTCCAATACCGATAGTTTCACGTCTTGTATCATTTGTCCCGCATTTAGCTCTACACACATAAAACTCTTAACACGCTGCGACAACTTAACAATAGGCTCTTCCGGGAAAGGATATAAAGTGATAGGACGCAAAAGACCTACTTTATTACCCGATTCTCTTGCCATTTCCACAACTTTCTGGCATATCCTTGCGGCAGACCCAAAAGCTACCAATACGTGTTCGGCATCGTCGCACATTATCTCCTCGTAACGCACCTCCTCCTCACGCATTGTCTTGTACTTAGCCTGAAAACGGATATTATTTTGCTCCATTATATTAGGATCTAGCTCCAAGGAAGTGATGACGTTCTGACCACGACTTGCAGGCTTGCCTGTGGTTGCCCACGAGCCATGAAGCTCGGAAATCTCTGCATCTGTCCATCGTGGAACAAACTCTTTCAGTTCGACTTTTTCCATCATCTGACCTATTATTCCGTCAGCAAGTATCATAACCGGATTTCTGTACTTAAATGCCAAATCGAAACTCAAGCTGACAAAATCGTACATTTCTTGTACCGATGCGGGAGCTAACACCAGCAAGCAATAGTCGCCATGCCCGCCACCCTTGACAGCCTGAAAATAATCAGATTGCGAAGGCTGTATAGTTCCCAATCCGGGACCTCCTCGCTGCACATTCACTATCACACAAGGCAGCTCTGCTCCTGCCAGATAGGAAATCCCCTCGGTCATCAGGCTAACACCTGGACTTGAGGAGCTTGTCATTGCCTTCTTGCCACAGCCTGCGGCTCCATAAACCATATTTATGGATGCAACTTCGCTCTCTGCTTGCAATACAACCATACCTGTTTCCTTCCATGGCTCGCGCGCTATTAATGTTTCTAATATCTCCGATTGCGGAGTGATTGGATATCCGAAGTAAGCGTCGCAACCACAACGTATTGCTGCCTCTGCAATAACTTCGTTACCTTTCAATAATTTTATTTCTGCCATCTATTTACTTGTTTTCTGTTACTAGTCACGTCTCTAATCTATAAGTCAATGCTTAAAAACTCATGACTTTTTTTCTTCTTTTGCACGATATACTGTTATACACGAATCCGGACATACTATGGCACATGCCTGACAAGCTATGCAAGCATCTGGATTTGCCATATACGAATAGTGATAACCTTTGTCGTTAACCTCTTTATTCAGTAGTAGAACAGAAGTAGGGCACGCTACAACACAAAGATCACACCCTTTACATTCTTCCCTGTCTACAACTACCGCTCCTTTTATTTTTGCCATTATTCTACTATTTTTTTTTAAGATTAGACTGTTTTACCAACAATCTTTTTTTACTTGAGTCAAACAAAGATAATTGTTTTTTTTCAAACATTTTAGCAATATGTTCGATTTTTAGTTGACTACTTATTATGATTTTAATCCCCGGAGTACAAAATACATTTTAACACGCTGTCCTTAGGAGCATCATAGGCATTACATTTGCCATTTTATTACAATCTCTTTCCTGTCCTCTCGTATAGACAACGCAATGTCAAGTGTAAAGAGTATATCACAACGATTAAAATAGAATCTCATCGCTTCTTTTTTTTTGGCAGGTCTACAATTTGACAAGCAATCCAAATTTGATGCCAGTTTTAGCTCTGCCTTCTCACGCTGTCGACTCCAACCAGTTGCGACAACTGTTTTATTATACTCTCAAGCTGATTGGCTCCTGACACCACCAGTTTTAGCTCTCCATGAAATCGATCTCCATCTGTTCCAAAATTTATATCTCTAACTTGAACGCCGGCTTTATTACTGACAATATCAGAAATATCGCTAATAAGTCCAAATCTATCGTCTCCTGACACAGACAAATTAGCTTGAAAAGTATAGCTGTCTTCATTAGCTCTCCAACGAGCGCCTAGTATTCGATAGGGGAATTTCTCGAATAGGTATTTGGCATTTGGGCACTCCTCTCTATGTATTTTAATCCCCTCGCCGATAGATATAAAAGCAAAAATATCATCCCCATATATTGGACTGCAACACTTCGACAGAACATAGCTCACTTTACTGAGGTTTTTGTCTATGATAAGAGAATCGCCATTATCAAACTCCATGCTTTTGAGGTCCTTCGGAGATAGTAGCTCCTTTACATTTTCAATTACGGAGCTCTCGTCTTGTTTGAGTTTTGATTTTATTGCCAGTGTGTCAATCTTTCCTGAGAAAACATCTGCAAAGAAGTCTACAGCCAGTTTATACTTAAACTCTTTGAGCATGGTCTGAATATTGTTGTCGCTAAAATCCAACTTCCAATGCTTAAACTTGCGTTCTACTATCTCCTTGCCATGCGCTGCATTTTGCTTTCGTTGCTCGTTAAGAGCAACTTTTATGCGGCTCTTAGCTTTGCTCGTTACTACAAAGTCCAACCAGCTAGTCGTAGGTTTCTGGTTTGCAGAGGTATCAACGCTCACCATATCGCCACTCGTCAACTTTGCTTTCAATGACACGTACTTCCCGTTTACCTTGCCTCCCAAACAGCTATCGCCTACCTTAGAGTGAACAGCGTAAGCAAAGTCTAACAGAGTCGCTCCTGCACTAAGCTCTACGAGGTCTCCTTTAGGTGTAAAAACGTATATATGCTCGTCGTAGACATCAGTCTTCATATCTTCTATAAAATCGCTGATGTCCATGTTGGGATTCTCTATTATCTCTCTAATATTGCTCAGCCATGAATCTAACCTAGAGCTGTCGGTTCCTCCTTTATAACGCCAATGAGCTGCCAGCCCCTTCTCTGCAATTTCATCCATACGCTTGGTTCGTATTTGAACTTCTATCCACTCTCGGTCGGGTCCCATAACCGTAGCATGAAGCGATTGGTAGCCATTGTCCTTAGGGTGTGAAACCCAGTCTTTCATCCGCTTTGGATTAGACTGATATTCCTCGGTTACAAAAGAGAAAACCTGCCAGCATGCCGCTTTTTCATCCTCCAAAGGAACATCCAAGATTATTCGTATCGCAAATAAGTCGTAAATATCGTCAAACTCTCGACCTTTTTGCATTTTATTCCAAATCGAGTTGATTGATTTTGTGCGAGCCTTCATTTTGATTTGCAGCCCCTTAGACTTCAGTTTCTTCTCTATCGGCTCTACAAATCTTGCTGTGAAACGTTGAATTTCCTCGTTCAACTCGTCTAGCTTGTTTTTTATGTAATTATAATCCTCCGAATGCGTATATGACAATGCTCCGTCAAGCATTTCGGAATTGATATTGTACAATCCAAAACGATGTGCCATCGGAGCGTAAATAGCAGTTATCTCCTCTACTAAGTTTTTTTGCGCATCGACAGGTAGTGCTATAATGTTACGCACCTCGTCCAGTTTGACCGCCAGATACAATAATATAACACGTGCATCTCTGGCAAGAACCATCAATAGCTTCCTTGTTTTGTCAGCGTTCATTGCGATATTCTCTGTCGATACGTCCTCAATGCGACGTATTCCGCCTAACAAGGAAACTACATGCTCGCCAAACAGATTCTTTAGCTCAAGCTCTTTTTCGTCGCAGTTCAACAGTAAAGAAGCGACAACAGATGGCACTCCAAGACCAAACTCCACAAGGGCAATATGTGCAACAGACAGGCTATTATAGCTTCTACTGCGGTTATCTGCATTAACACCTGCGTATTCTAGGGCTTTTTCTACCAATGAGATTTCATCGTTAGAGTACGCTCCTTTGCAAGCCTCTATCAATCTATTTATGCCTTTGTGAGTATTCATTTATTTTGTTTCTGTAAAACTACGTACACTAGGTTTATGTCAAGCATCAGCCTAGAATATATTTAGCAATGTATAATATCTCGCATTTTTTATTTTGTTTTATGGCAAATGTCAAGATAGTTATTAATAGTTGTCGACAAACCCAAGTATAAGGCTTCTGAGATTAATGCATGCCCAATGGAGACCTCGTCGACAGCATTGACGGCAGATAGGAAATAATCCAAATTATCCAAGCTTAGGTCATGACCTGCATTTATCTTCAATCCGAGCTCTTTTGCCCGATTGGCTGCTACAATATAAGCCTTCACGGACTCTTCTTTATTCGCCTTGTATCCAGAGGCGTAAGGTTCTGTATACAACTCTATTCTGTTAGCACCTGCTTTAGCCGCCCACTCTACTGCCTCCACATCAGGGTCAACAAATATAGACACCCTAATACCCATCGCTTTCAAATCTGCAACTATTGCTTTCAGGAAATCGTGATGTTTCTTTGTGTCCCATCCACTATTGCTAGTTATTGCATCAGGAGCATCGGGCACGAGTGTTACTTGCGCAGGCATCACATCTTTAACCAAAGAAATAAAATCCTCCGAAGGATAGCCCTCGATATTAAATTCTGTCTTGACAACATCTTTCAGCTGATAGACATCTTTTCTGGTTATGTGCCTCTCATCAGGTCGGGGGTGAACCGTTATACCGTCTGCGCCAAATTTTTCACAGTCTTGGGCTACTGTCAGCACATTAGGTACATCTCCTCCTCTTGAGTTTCGCAGTGTTGCGATTTTATTTACATTTACACTTAGCTGAGTCATTACAAAATATTATTTTTGTACAAATATAAGCATTTGAAAGTTTTGAATATAAAAGAGATAATATCAGCAGACTTCCCGACGGTCAAGGAGGACGACAAAGGAGAAGCAGCACTAAGCATCATGGAGGACATGAGAGTGTCGCATATTCCTCTGTTATCGGCTGACAATAAACTAATTTCATTAATCAGCGAAAAAGATATATACGATTTCCCCATAATTAGCAAGCCCCTTAAATTAATAAAAAATAAAAGATTTCCTTATATAAGGGACAACGAACACCCGATAGTTGTTGCAAATACCTTTGCATACAGCAGGAGCTCCATTCTTCCCGCAATTAGCTCAGAGAACAAACTATACTGCGGAGCTGTTACACTGAAAGACTTTGCTCTAGCTTTTTTTGGCAGTCTAAACTCTGCAGGGGCTAACGCCATTGTCGCTATAAAGATAAATCACCACGACTACATGTTGTCTCAGATATCTCATATTGTCGAACAAGATAATGGTAGGATAAGTAAACTCTTTTTTAACAACGACAAGGACGAGAAAGACAGTATGGAACTAATATTATACATCGAAGCGCAGGAACTACGCCCTATACTGAATAGTCTGGAAAGATTTGGATATAATATAACAAACATATTTGGCAATAGCACAGACGAAGATGATTTGGCAGAGCAGAATTACAAGAACCTTGTCAATTATTTAAATATTTAAAATGCAAACAAATAAAGCGAACCATAAGACAGGTCTCACACAGTAGAATGATTATAAAAGAAAGATAATAGATAAGCAGCCATTTAGATCGGTCTTATATCTAAATACTAAGGTCTAAAAAGAATAAACACATGAGACGAGCCATGATAACAAGTTCTCACATACGAGAATGATTATATTGGCGAGATACATGTGGCAATTTAAAACAAAATATAAACACATGAAAATAATAATTTTTGGTTTTGTGATGGGGCGCAGTTTCATTGAACACTTTGACAGAATGCTCAATATCCTCGAACAAGGAAAAGCCGAATTATATTTATACAAGTCTTTACATGAGCATCTAAACAAGGAACACAAAATAGCCATATACAACAAATACCCTATCGTTTCTAGGGTATCAGACCTAAACGGGGATGCCGATTTCATTTTCAGCATCGGAGGGGATGGTACCTTCCTAAAAGCATCTTTGCTACTAGGAGACTACAATACTCCGGTTGTTGGAATAAACAGCGGCAGACTGGGGTTTCTTTCCAGCATTTCAAAATTTGACATAGAAGAAGGCATTGCCAAAATTCTCAACGGCAATTTTGAGCTAGAGGAGCGAAGTCTGCTGGAGATTATTTCGGAAGACAAGGTTTTTGAAGGGAAGAATTATGCCATAAACGAAGTTACCGTTGCTAAAACCGACAGCTCTTCGATGATCAATGTGCACGTTGATATAAATGGAGAATATCTAAATACCTTCTGGGCTGACGGACTTATAATATCAACACCCACCGGCTCAACAGGATATTCATTGAGCGTAGGTGGGCCTATTATCTCGCCTGACTGCCAGAGCTTTGTCATATCTCCTATTGCCCCGCACTCTCTGACCGTGAGACCAATAGTAGTTCCGGACAACTCGGAGATAGGCATAAGAGTCGAGGGGCGCACAAGCAAGTACCTGATAGCCTTAGACTCTAGATCAGACCAGGTGGATGTCCACTATACTTTCAAATTAAAGAAATCTCAGCAACAGGTAAAAACAGTAAGACTTGACAATAGGTCTTTCTATTCGAACCTAAGAGAAAAACTAAATTGGGGGAAAATAAAATAGGAATCATCAAAATTTTAAATATTTAATTATGCAGACATGGTATGAATGCAAGATTCGTTATCAAAAGATAGACGAGGACGGCAGAGAACGCAAGGTTAGTGAGTTATATCTTTTTGAAGCTGTATCATACACCGATGCAGAAGCTCGGGTTTTTAACTTCATGGGACAAATAACGCGTGAGGAGTTTACTATTTTAAACATTAAGAAAGCCAACTACGCAGAGATATTTCCTTACGACAGTGGCGACAAATGGATAAAGGCAAAAATAAACATTATTACTATAGACGAAGAAAAAAGCAAAGAGAAGATAATATCTAACTATTACCTCACCCTTGCGGACGACATAAAGGAATCTATTAATAGACTGGAAGAGAGCCTTGAATATCTTCTTGTTCCATTTGTAATTTCGCAGGTAGGCATAAGCAATATTATGGATATTCTGCCAATAGACGAGAATGAGATTCCTGCAAATCTAAAACCAATTAGCACTACAGCAGCTAACGACGAGTCAGAGATATAGGAGTTATAGAACGCCATTGTAAGCGAGTATTAAAGAAAGCGGGTAATATTGAATTATTACCCGCTTTTTTTAGTGTCAATTTTCTTATAAAGAAAAGGTGCAAAAAAAAAGCACGACTCCGAAGAGCCGTGCTTAATATTCTTATCGCAGTGTTAGAATTACTTGTTTTTGAATTCTACTCTACGGTTTTTAGCTCTGTTAGCCTCAGATGTGTTAGGATAAGCTGGCTTAGACTCACCAAACCACTTAACATCAATTTGGCTAGCTGAAACTCCTTTAGAGATAAGGTAGTTCTTAACAGCATCAGCTCTACGCTTAGATAGACCGTCATTGTAAGAGATTGTTCCAAGGTCACAAGCGTGTCCGTCTA
The DNA here is from genome assembly GCA_047975005.1 of Bacteroidales bacterium. Classification (GTDB taxonomy): domain Bacteria; phylum Bacteroidota; class Bacteroidia; order Bacteroidales; family Prolixibacteraceae; genus JBKEAJ01. Next base: position 46,339 of record JBKECW010000119.1, read on the forward strand.
GTTCAACTGTAGCATCAGTGTTAGCTTTCAAGTAAGAAACTAACTTATCAAGAGTTCCGTAAGAAGAACTGTGGATTGATGTTTTGTTCAAGTCGAATAACAATGTGCTTGTTGAAGGAGCAACTTCTACTGCTTTCTCAGGACATCCGTTGTTAGACTTAGGACCTGCTTGGTTAGGACAGTTGTCTTCGTGGTCAGCAATACCGTCGTTGTCTGAATCAAGAGGACATCCGCTAGCGTCAACTCTAACTCCTTTAGGAGTGCTAGGACACTTGTCTTTAGAATCAGCAACTCCGTCACCGTCTGAATCAGGACATCCGTTAAATCTTGCAAGACCTGCTTCGTCTGGACATTCGTCATCTTTGTCAGCAACTCCGTCGCCATCTCTGTCAGGACAACCTTGAGTTTGAGCTGAACCAACTTCGTTAGGACACTCGTCTTGGTAATCAGCAACTCCGTCGCCATCAGTATCGATAGGACATCCGTTTTTATCAACTGCTACGTCAGCAGGTGTGCCTGGGCACTTGTCTCTGTTGTCAGAAACTCCGTCGCCGTCTTCGTCTCTAGAGCTACCTAAAGCAAATGCAAGACCCATTTGAAGTTTTTGCAAGTTGTCTGCTCCATCTTGAATATTATCATTATCCATTTGATCTAGATCATCAGAGAATGTCCAAATTCTTGACCATTCTACAAATGCCGATACAACTGGAGAAAATCTAAACTTGATACCAGCACCAGCTTCTACTTCAAACTGCTTAACATTGTAGTCACTGTAAGTAGTAGTATTTGCTTGATCTACGTCCCAAACACTAAAACCAGGACCTGCTAGTAAGTAAGGTTGAAACCAAGACTCTTCATTAAAAAGATAACCATTGTTCAATTTGTAGATCAAATCTACACCTCCACGAGCGTAACCGCCATCGAACCAGTCTCCAGCCATAAAGTAAGACCCATAGCCACCTTTTACTTCTGTCTCACCCCAGCCAATCTCTCCACGCACATTGAAAGAAGGACTCAAGTATCTAGACAGGTGCACGTTCAATGCATTTTGCCACTCGCCAAAATCCCAAAACTGGTCTTTGAACTCTCCCCTGTATTGGTATGTACCATAACCAACTCCAAGGCCCCACTTCTTGTCTGCACTCTGCGAAAATGCAGATGCAACGCCAACCATCAATACTAGAATAGTTGAAATAATTGTTTTCATATTCTTCATTTATAAATTAATTAATTATCAGTATTATATACTCCTTTTGTATTTCTCCTCCCACCAAATTCAGAGCACTAAAGTACAACATTTTATTTTACTGACAATATCCTAAATATTTTTTTTTCGTGATTTTAAAAAAAACTTGTCCGAAACCCCCTATTTGCACAAGGAACTAGGAGTATATGAAAGTATAATATTATCTTTGTAATTCTTATTTATCTTATACGACAAACGATGATTTCAAAAATAGGCCGATATGTAATAAAGAGTTTTATCCCTCCGTTCTTGGCAACATTTAGTGTTACTATGTTTGTCCTGATTATGATGTTTCTTTGGAATGCCATAGACAAGATAGCGGGGAAAGGACTAGACATCAGCATAATCCTAAAACTATTAGGATTATCTTCGATAAATCTTGTACCTATGGCTTTGCCTATCGCAATACTGCTTGCGTCGTTAATGTGTTTCGGCAACTTAGGAGAGAAGTACGAACTCACGGCAATAAAGTCATCTGGCATTTCTTTTTTCAGAACATCTCGAGGACTATTGATATTTACTACCGCTCTTAGCCTCTTTGCCTATTATTTTACAGACCAAATACAGCCAAAAGCTTATGTGGAGTTTAGCAATATGTACCGAAACATAAGAGACCAAAAACCCGACATGATTGTCGACGAGGGAATCTTCAGTAATAATATAGATAAGTATAGTATTAAGGTCGGAAAAAAAAGCAAGACGAATAATATGATGTACGATTTGCTAATATACGACCACACAAAAGGACATCGAAACACAAGCGTAACTGTTGCCGACTCTGGAGTTATTGCTCTCAGCGAAGATAAAACAATGGTAACATTTACATTCTTCTCTGGCAACAATTATACAGAGGAGAATAATAATAAAAAAAAGGACAACAAGCCTTTCCGCAGAAACAGCTTTGACAAACAAGTTATAAGGGTCGGTGTCTCAGATTTTGGATTTGATGAATCGGGAGATACAAAACAAAAATATATCAAAAGTAGCTCTACTGCAAACGAATTAAAGATTGCATACGACTCAATAAATACAAATGTATATTTGCCTAATGTGAGAAATATGGTTTCATCCTTAGGCTATCCACAAGATATACATGTTGATGTTTCTAATATGTTGCAACCCATAGATTCGTTAAAATTAAAAAGACCAAAAGTAGACGAGGATACTCTGACACACCCCAAAAGGTCATGGGCAGAGGCAAAAAACACATTCGACTCGATTTCCATGAAAAGAGCCTTTGACGGCGCCATAAGTCTTGTAGATAACAATGTAAGAAGTATCGAATCAAAGATAAGATATTTAGACGACATAAGGGTAATGAACGCACGAATTGAAATGGAGAGACAGAAAAAGTATGCTCTCCCCATTACAATAATATTGTTCTTCTTTATCGGTGCGCCACTTGGCTCCATTATTAGAAAGGGTGGGTTTGGATGGCCTGTTGTGATATCTATACTTATATATGTTATGTATTTTGTCTTTACCACAATTTTGGACAGAATTGGAAGATCTGGAGCCCTGACAGAGCTCTGGGCTATTTGGCTAGGGCCATTAGCCCTCTTGCCTTTTGCTTTTTTTCTGACTTATCAGGCAAATAATGACTCTGCTATTCTCAGCAAAGAAACATACACCAAGTTTATTAAAAAAAATATGCCTTATCTGACAGATATTAATATAAAAGAAACTATAAATAGGCGTTTTAGGAAGAAATAGCTCCAAACAAGTCAAACTCCTCTGCATCAACAATTTTCACATCATAAAACGCCCCCAGCGTCAGAGATTTGTCCTTAACTATTAGCACCTCGCCGTCTACTTCGGGGGAATCGCCTTCCGTACGCCCAATATACAAACCATCCTCATCCCTATCTATCAAGACTTTCAAAACTGAACCGACCTTTGCCTGATTTTTTCTGTACGATATTCCGCTTTGCAATTCCATTATCGCCTCCTTGCGCTCAACTTTTTCCGACACCGACACCTCATCCTTGTAATGCACATAGCCGTAAGTATCCTCCTCGTGCGAGTAAGTAAATACCCCCACCCTGTCGAACTCCTGCTCTTGTACGAAACTCAATAACTCTGCAAACTCCTCCTCGCCTTCTCCGGGATGACCCACCATCAAGGTTGTCCTGATAGTAACATTCGGCACTTTAGCTCTGATCTTCTCTAACAGCAATTTTGTCTGCTCTAGATCTATTCCCCTGCGCATCTTTTTTAATACTGACGTGCTTGCGTGTTGAAGTGGAATATCCAAATACTTGCAGATCTTGTCGTTGACGCTCATTAAATCAAGCACCTCCAAAGGGAAATTATTGGGATAGGCGTAGTGCAGACGTATCCACTCAATGCCATCAATGCCAACAAGCCCCTTCAATAATTCTGACAAATGACTCTTTCCGTCAATATCATAACCATAGTACGATATATCCTGTGCTATGATAATAAGTTCCTTAACTCCCTGCCCTGCCAATGATACGGCTTCATCTATCAAAGAACTGACCGAGCGAGAGATGTGCTTGCCAGTAAATTGTGGAATAGAGCAAAAAGCACAAGTCCTGTCGCAACCTTCCGATATTTTCAAATATGCAAAGTGCGACGGCGTAGCCAGCACCCGCTGATATTCCTCATTATCATGATATTTCAACCGAAGTCGTGAAATTATTTTCTTTGTGTCGAACTTACCAAAAAAGCCATCTACTTCGGGCAGCTCCGCTTCCAATTCTTTAGAATATTTCTCTGTCAAGCAGCCCATTACATATATCTGAGAGATCTCACCCTCGTTCTTTGCCTCGATAGCTGCCAACACCGTTTCGACCGACTCGTTCTTAGCATCCAATATAAATCCGCAGGTATTTATTATAGTAATCTCCTTATTTACCCCCGAATCAAAACTAACCTGATAACCATTCAGTTGCAGCTGTTTTGTCAGTATTTCGGCATCAACCTGATTTTTTGAACATCCTAAGGTTACTATATTTACTTGCTTCATTTGCGTATTTATTTTATATTTTCAGATAACGAACTATTGCTTATTATTAGGCAAAGGTAGTGATTTTGAATGTTTGCTGGTTGCTTCACTAACACCAAACTATTTTTTGTTTGTTTTCTCATTCCCTCTCCAAAGAGCTTAGAAGCAGGAGCAGGGAGGGATGGAGCGCAAATGGCACACAGAACTCCACAGCCCATATCGAGCGTGGATTAAAGGCGGATTTGGGGCGTTATTGATAAGTTTTGGGAAGACCATCGGATTTTCAGATTGTCGGATGACGGATAACAGCCAAAAGCATATTGGATAGAGCTACCTGTTTTTTTTATTAATTTGTCAGTTATTTTCTTAGTTCAATATATTGTTTTGAAGCATTATAATAGACAACACAAAGAACAACAGAACTGACGCTTTACCCGTACCAGATAAATAATTTCTCCCAACAATTTCTTACCTTTGGGCTTCAACAAATAAAAAAAATAAAATTATGTTTTCAGGGATAGTAGAAGGAATAGGACTTGTCAGCAAAATAGAATATGACAAAGAGAATGTACATCTTACGCTGACGTGCGAGTTTACCAAGGAATTGAAGATTGACCAAAGTCTGTCGCACAACGGTGTTTGTCTTACGGTTGTAAACATCGACGGCAACGAATATACCGTTACGGCTATAAAAGAAACTCTGGAAAAATCGAATCTCGGACTTCTAAAAGTGGGCAGCAAGGTCAACCTCGAACGAAGCATGCCGATGAATGGCAGACTGGACGGACATATCGTGCAGGGACATGTAGATCAAACCGCCAAGTGCGTGAAAATCGACAATGCCGACGGCAGTTTCTACTATACCTTTGAGTATGAATTTGATAAAGAAATGGCTAAAAAAGGCTACATGACTGTTGAGAAAGGCTCTGTAACGGTGAACGGTGTCAGCCTGACTGTTGTAAATTCGCAAGACGCTTCTTTTCAGGTAGCAATAATCCCCTACACTCAGGAGATGACAAATTTTCATACTTTTAAGGCCGGAAGCACCGTTAACCTTGAGTTCGACATAATCGGCAAATACCTCAGCAAGCTGAATCAGTACAAGTAAAAACATGGCTGTTTGCAAAGTTTTCTTTATCTTTGAGGAAATATTCTGTTAAATACAAATAAAAAGTAACATGAAGCGGTCGTATCTAATTTTGGTTATATCCTTATTCTTTGCATCTACTTTGAGTGCGAGTTCCAAATTTTCAACAGCAGGATTTTTCGAGCTGGAGAAAAGCGGACGAGAAGTCTTTAACATGAACCCTGCATGGAGATTTCATAAGGGTGACGTAAGAAATGCACAAGAAATATCATTTATAGACTCGTCGTGGTCAGTTGTCACCCTGCCAAACGGCATTGAGTATCTACCCGAGGAAGCTAGCGGCTGTGTAAACTATCAGGGAATTGTCTGGTATAGAAAGCATTTTAATGTTGACAATAGCCTTAAAGGAAAGAAACTCTTCCTACACTTTGAGGCTATAATGGGTAAATCAAAGGTATGGATAAACGGGCAGCTTGTGAGAGAATCTTTTGATGGATACGCCCCTGTTATTGCCTCGATAGAGCAATACTTAAACTGGAATGGCGACAATATCATCGCTGTAATGGCTGATAATAGCGACGACCCAATGTATCCTCCCGGCAAACCACAAACTTTGCTAGACTTTACCTACTTCGGCGGAATTTACAGAGACTGCTGGCTAGTGGCTCATAATCAGACATATATAACAGACCCTAATTATGAAAACGAGCCGGGTAGCGGCGGACTTATGGTGTACTACCCCACCGCAAGCGACAAGCAGGCAGAGATAGCCATGAAACTACATATTCGTAATGAGCAAAGCTCTAATTTTAAAGGAAAAATCCGATATACGTTAATTGATAAAAACGGCGTGAAGGTAAAGGAGAGCACAAGCTCTATCAGCGTGCCAAGCAAGGACGCCAAACAGTTTGCAGCAAGCATGAACATAGCTAAGCCGAACTTGTGGTCGCCCGAAAATCCATATCTCTACGATTTAAAAATCGAAGTGCTGGACACAAAAGGGAAAATCGCAGATGGCTACGCAAGACGCATAGGCATCAGAAAGGTTGAGTTTAAAGGCATTGACGGGCTGTGGCTCAACGGGAAGCCATACCACGACAAGCTAATCGGTGTTAACCGCCATCAGGATTTTGCCGTCATTGGCAATGCACTTCCAAACTCTCTCCACTACAAGGACGCTAAGAAACTGCGTGCTGCCGGAGTGAGAGTAATCAGAGCTGCCCACTACCCCCACGACCCGGCATTCCTCGATGCTTGCGACGAAATGGGGATTTTTGTAATCGAATGTATCGCCGGCTGGCAGTTCTGGAACAAAGAGCCAATCTTTGGCGACAGAATACTTATGCATATCAGAAACATGATTAGACGAGACCGCAATCATGCCTCTGTATTTATGTGGGAGCCTGTGCTAAACGAAACCCGCTATCCTCAAGAGTTTGCAGAGAAAACCGTTGAATGCGCACTCGAAGAGCAACCCTACGCCAAGGACAACCTCGCATGCGACCCTCATTCTAAAGGTAATGAGCTGTTTCCTATCATATATTCGCACCCTGTATCAAAGGGTTCAGGACTATCGGTTTACAGTGCAAACAAACTTGAAGATAACATCTCGTACTTTACAAGAGAATGGGGTGACAATGTAGACGACTGGAATTCTCACAACTCTACAAGCCGAGTACATAGGTCGTGGGGCGAACATGCACAAATAGTACAAGCACAGCATTATGCAAATCCGAGCTACCCATTCACCTGCATGGAGAAACTCTACGAAACATCGCCTCATCATATCGGCGGAACTCTGTGGCACAGCTTCGACCACCAAAGAGGATACCACCCGCAGCCATTCTATGGCGGTATTATGGATGCATACCGTCAGCCAAAATATTCATACTATATGTTCGAGGCGCAAAGACCTAGAGAGACAAACCCAAACATACCTGCCGAAAGTGGACCGATGGTCTACATTGCCCACGAAATGTCGCCCTTCTCGCCTGCCGATGTTACAGTGTATTCCAATTGCGAGGAAGTAAGACTAAAAGTTTACGAAAACGGCAAACAGTACACCTACAAACGTAGCGACAGCCCTCTAAAAATGCCATCGCCGATTATCACTTTCAAAGATGCTTTCGATTTTATGGAGCTTAAGAAATTGTCGCGCGCAAGAAAACAAAACGAAGTGTACATGCTGGCAGAAGGACTGATAGACGGGAAAGTGGTAGCTATATATAAAATGTCGCCATCGCGCCGTCCAAGTAAATTAAGCCTTAGAATTGACAACGAAGGTATACCCTTGCGTGCCGACGGCTCGGACATCGTTACCATAATAGCAGAGCTAACAGACAAAGACGGCAACGTGAAACGCCTTAACAATAACTATGTGAAGTTTTCAGTTGAAGGAGAAGGTCGTCTGCTCAGACAATCCGACATCCCTATAAGGCTCGACTGGGGTTCTGCTCCAATACTATTACAGTCAACACTAAAAGCGGGGAAAATAAAAATACATGCAGAGCTGGAAAATACCGGTATCAACACCGCCGAACCCGTAGAAATCGAGTTGGAATCAGTAGCCGTAGACGACAGATTTGTTTATTCAAAAACTGAGGCTGAGGATATAGATAAAATCATAACAGCATTCGGCTCACGCCTAATCAATACAGGGCAAGCAGGATCAAGAGAAGAAATAGAAAAACATCTGAAAAAAGTAGAACAAGACCAAGACGATTTCGGCGAAAAAAGATAAAACGATGAAACGGTTATTTATCCTAATAGTAGCTCTCTCAACTCTTAATGTGTGGGGCTATGCACAAAACAGCAATGACACTATCAGAGTTATGAGCCTTAACATTCTTCATGGAGCTACCATGCAAGACGATTTTAATCTGGATGCCATTGCCGGATTTATCAAAAAGTATGATCCCGACCTTGTAGCAATGCAAGAAGTAGACTTCAACACTCGCCGAGCCAGAGGCTACAACCTTACACTGGAGCTGGGATACAGAACAAAGATGAACCCTCTGTATGCACGTGCGATGTACTATGACGGAGGTGAGTATGGCGAGGCAGTGCTATCTAAATTCAGTTTTACAAAAACCGAGAATATTGCTCTCCCTCACAAAGAAGAGTCCGAGCCTAGAACTGCATTACTGACAGAGTTTTCGACAAAAAATGGCAATACAATACAATTTGTCGCAACACACCTCGACCATTTGAAAAATGAGACCGACAGAATTAGTCAAGCATTCGAGATACAAAAAAGGTTTGCAAACTCTGAAATACCGACAATATTAATCGGCGACCTAAATGCCACGCCCGACAGCAAAACGCTTAAAGTACTTGCCAAAGTCTTTCAAAAACCGAATATTGATGCAGCACACAAACCAACTTATTCATCAGAAAACCCAAGTATATGCATTGACCATATACTATTCAACACTCCCGACAAATGGGAAATACTGAATTACGAAGTAATATGCGACAATTATATCACCGACCACTGCGCCGTTGTGGCAACATTGGTATACAAACACTGATTGACTAAAACTATAAGCCAGAATATGCGCTCTGTCGTCATTTTGCTATATTTGTAGCTTGAGTTCACTACATGATATAAAAACAAATGACTAATAATAAAAATAAAGCTGCATATTTTACTCTGGGCTGCAAACTGAACTTCTCGGAGACTTCTACCATTGCTCAAAAGCTGGAGGCTTCGGGCTTTGAGCGTGTTGACTTTAGCGAAGTAGCCGACATATACCTAATCAATTCCTGCACAGTGACCGAAAGTGGCGACAAGAAAAGCCGAAGCATGATTAGACGTGCTAAGAAGCTAAACCCAAATGCTCTTGTTGTAGTTACGGGTTGCTATGCACAGCTGAACCCTTCAAAGATTGCACAGATTGAGGGGGTTGGGCTAGTACTCGGGATGCAGGAGAAATACGAAGCCGAGAACTACATCGAAGCTCTAAATAATTTGGATGCTGTGCAAATAAAGGTATCTGAGACACGATTTGACAAAAACAGTAAATTCTTCAATGCTGTGTCCTACGGCGATAGAACAAGGAGCTATCTAAAAATTCAAGACGGTTGCGATTATTTCTGCTCGTTCTGCACCATTCCCTTTGCACGAGGGAGAAGCCGAAATGCGAATATCACGGAAATTGTAACTCAGGCTCAATCGGTGGTCAAATCAGGGGTTAAGGAGCTGGTAATAACAGGCGTAAATATTGGCGACTTTGGAAAATCTACAAATGAGAATTTTTATCAACTGCTCGTCGCTCTCGAACAAGAAAGCGGAGCAAAACGTATCAGAATAGGATCGGTAGAGCCAAACCTGCTCACAGATGAAATTCTACAACTGATGAAAAACTCTGAAGTAATAGCTCCGCATTTCCACATACCTCTACAATCCGGTGCTAACGAAGTACTATCGTTAATGAAACGCAAATACAAAAGAGAAGTCTTTGCAGAAAGAATAGAGAAGGTGTCGTCAATGTTTGAAAATCCTTTTATAGGAGTAGACATTATCGCAGGGATGAACGGCGAAACCGACAAACTGTTCGAGGAGTCGTACGAGTTTGTACGAGATCTGCCAATTTCTCAACTACACGCGTTCCCATATTCTGAAAGACCCAATACCCATGCTCTTAAAATAGACCACTCTGTACCCATCATTGTCAGAAAGGAAAGAACTGCTAGACTGATAGAACTGTCGAACAGGAAGCAGCTTCAGTTTCTCAACAGCAACATTGGCACTACGCATAAAGTTCTGTTTGAACATCAGTCGAAAGAAGATTTTTCATCGGGACTGACAGAAAACTACATAAGAGTAGACCTGCCTTTCGACCCGAAACTGGAAAATCAAATCGTAGAAGTGCTAATTGGAAAGGTAAAAGAAAATAAGCACTGCGAGGGAGTGATAATTTGAAAATGTGGCAATTTGTTGATGATTACAGAATAAACAAACATCATTGCGAGGAGGAGTAAAACGGCAGTGGGAGGTGGTTAGTTTGTCCAAAGTCTAACATCCCTAAAAAAATAAAGATACAAAATGAATTATAAAGAAATATGCGAGAAAGTCTGCGAGACAGCAAAACAGGCAGGGGCATTTATTAGAGGTGAAAGAGCTGTATTTTCAGAAGATAAAATCGAGAAAAAAGGCAAGACCGACTTGGTGTCATACGTCGACAAAACGGCAGAACAACTGATAGTAAAGCAGCTGGCAGAAATATTACCCGATGCCGGTTTCATTACCGAAGAGGGTGCGGTGAAGCAGGAGATAAAAGAGCATGTCTGGATAGTCGATCCTCTCGACGGCACAACCAATTTCACCCGTAATATATCACCTTTTGCCGTAAGCATAGCTCTAATGCACAAAAACGAGATTGTCGTCGGAGTGATTTATGAAATTACTCGCGACGAGCTGTTTCACACATACCAAAACGCCGACAGCTACCTGAATAACAGTAAAATACAAGTATCGGACAACTCCAAATTTGAGGAATCGATATTTATTACAGGTTTCCCCTACTCCGATTTTTCAAATACCGAAGGCTCGTTAGAATTGCTCAATAAATTAATAAGAAATTCACTCGGCATCCGCAGGCTTGGCAGTGCTGCTACCGACCTCGCATATGTAGCGGCAGGCAGAGCAGAATGTTTTTATGAAGACACGCTAAACCCTTGGGATGTAGCAGCAGGAGTGCTCCTAGTGAAGAATGCCGGTGGGATGGTAAGCGATTATTCAGGAGGCAATGACTACCTTTTTGGAAAATCAATATTGGCAACAAACAAGAAAATCCATAATAATTTCTTAGATTTGTCAAAGGAGTATTTGAAGCATATTAGTTGTTAGTTAACAGCCTTGCTTAAGAAACAATGAGAGTTTAATTGTTGAAAATACCGAATGCAGGGGCAAAGTCATGTGTCTGTCAGCCTGCTAAGTCACTGAGAAATCTTAGGATTATAGAAAAATAATTCCGACGAATATGCAAAGCTGATTGTAGATTGTCTTGCAATATAGCTATTAAAGCTAGAGCTTATCAGCAAAATAGAATAAACAATGAAGAGGCACCTAATAATATTTCTATGTTTATTTCTGTGCAGCATTGCCCGTGCACAGATAAGGAGAGATGGGATACCTCAATTCTTACCCGAGACTAAATCTACCCAAAACACAGACATCTACAGAACAGACCTGCTTCCTAAAGAGTTTAAGAATTTCAGGATATCGGAAGAGAACCTCAAAAGACAGAAATCCCTGCAATTTGCCTACCCTTTCTACTCACACCTAAACACCAGCAACTCGGGGAAATGGCATAAGGGGTATGGTGGCACAGAGATATGGACTCTTAAAATAAAATCGGCAGACGCAAAATCAATAAATCTGATTGTAGACAGTTTCTATCTGCCCCCATCTGCAAAGCTATACATATGGGGAAACGAGGAAAACGTCTCCAATGGCTATATTGGAGCACATAACAACAACGACAGTAAGACCGTGGCAATTTTCCCCACCAAAGGAGACATTGCAAATATACAATTGGAGGTAGACAGCAACGAAAAGGCTGAATGCTCCTTTACTATTTCTCAGGTATCACACGACTTCTATGGAGTATTCGGCGCAATGAAATTGCTGTCGGGAGTATGCGAAATTAACTCCAATTGTAATACCGAAACCCAATGGAAAGAACCTAAGAAAGCAGTTTGCCATATGATTATAGGTGGTATTTCACTGTGTACAGGCACTCTGATGAACAACACAAAAAAAGATTTTACCCCTTATGTACTTTCTGCCAATCACTGCTATAAAGAAAATAATTTAGAAAGAAAAACTCTATATGTATTTATGAACGAGACACCTAACTGTTTGGACCTTGATGTTAACAAAATAAACTCCATTTCCGGAGGAATATACAAGGCAAGTTCTGTAAATCAAGACTACTATCTGACGGAGATAAATAGAGAGCTGCCAATATATTTTCAAGCCTACTACGCAGGATGGAGCAGGGAGCCGAATATCACAAGCAAGAACGCTTGTATCCATCACCCCCAGGGAGATAAGAAAAAAATATCAATATCACTGCAAACACCAACTATCGAGACATACTCAGATGCAAAACTAACGGTAGACTACGCTTGGGAAATTAAACAATGGAACTCCGGCACAACCGAAGGTGGCTCGTCAGGGGCAGGATTATTCGACAATCAGGGATATTACCGGGGCTCGCTAATTGGCGGCGATGCAACATGTAGCAATCCTGTATTCGACTTTTTCTCAGCATTCTACGTCAATTGGGATTTTGAAACCGACAGCAGCAAGCAGCTGCAATACTGGCTAGACCCTCTTGGAACAAAACCAACAAAACTCGATGGGCAGTTTTATGATGACAACACCTGCAAGGTCGAAACAAATAGCGGCGCAGGCGATACAATCTGTAACTCTCCATTGGGAATATCTGCGCACATTGCAGGAACTAATAATATGGGAGTTACGGAAATAGTCGAAAAATTCAATATCGCCTCACAAACACCGGTATATCAAATACTTGTCGGCATAAAGAACGCATCAGCCGTATATAACAAAAATATCATCCTTAATATTTATGATGAGAAAAACGGTATTCCAAACAGACTGATATATACACAAGTGTTCTCGCTTGCCAACGTGAAAAGCAACTTGTGGCATAACTTCAAACTCAGCAAAGAAATAGAAGTATCCGGGACTTTCTTCGTCGGTTTTAGAATGGAGCAACTAAACGTATCGGGGGCGGAGCTATCATTTTTTACCACAAGCAAGCAAAAGTCAAAAAACAGCACTTTCTACTATAAACTATCAGATACGTGGAGTAATTATTATGCCACTGACGGCAAGGCTAGATCCCTCCTAATAGGCATAAATCAGTGTAGCTATATCATTGACAACAATGATAGTACGAATACTAACAACCAATCTTATTTGGAGATTTATCCCAATCCTGTTTCTCACACAATATATATCAAAAGTGATAAACAAGTAAAGACTATTAAAATAATAGATTTAGCGGGCAGAGTGATAATGCAGTCGGACTTAGTGGGATATCTGAGCGATGATTTATTCACCTTTGACATAAGCGCAATACCAAATGGCTTTTATATAGTTATGGTCTCGAATGAAGAAACAAAAGAATATTTTAAAGTAATTATAAACAGATGAAACGAGCCATGAGAACAAGTCCTCACATACGAGAATGATTATATTGGCGAGATACACCTGTCTGTCGACTAGGCAGATCTGACAATTAAAAAACAAAATATTAACAGATGAAAGTAAAAGACATACTAAATGCTATAAACAACTTTGCTCCGAGAACTTACCAAGAAACATGGGACAATACAGGTCTCTTGGTGGGTGACAAAGACATGGAAGCAAAGGGAGCACTTATAACCCTCGACATTACAGAAGATGTAATAGAAGAAGCCCTATCAAAGGGAATCAATTTAATAGTAGCTCATCACCCGCTGATATTCAAGGGATTAAAATCCATCACCAATTCGCATTGGACGGAAAGATGCGTCATCAAAGCTATAAAGAATGATATTGCAATCATTGCGGCACACACCAATATTGATGCGATAAAAGGCGGAGTGTCATATCGGATGGCTGAAAAGCTAGGCTTAAAAAACATTAAAACTCTCGGCACATCCGATGCAAAACTATTTAAAATATCGGTGTTCGTACCCAATACCCATGCCGAACAAGTAAGAGACTCGATGTTCGAAGCAGGTGCCGGGCATATCGGCAATTACGACTGTTGCAGCTATAACACGGAAGGAATAGGAACATTCAGAGCAAATGAAGAAGCAAAACCTTTTGTGGGAAAACAAGGCGAGCTACACAACGAGAACGAAATAAAAATAGAAGTGCTAGTTCCCGAACACTTATGCAACAACACTGTGTCAGCAATGCTCTCGTCTCATCCATACGAAGAAGTTGCCTACGACATATATCTGCTCAACAATATCAACCCTAATGTGGGTCTAGGTGTGGTCGGAGAGCTAGAGAAAGAAATTACAGAAGTAGACTTTTTGACAAGCCTGAAAGGCACTTTTGAATGCGTGGCAATAAAACACACCAATCTTTTAGGAAAAAAAATCAAAAAGGTTGCTCTATGTGGGGGTGCAGGTAGTTTTCTACTACCAACAGCTATTGGCAAAGACGCAGACATATACGTGAGTGGAGATTTTAAATATCATGATTTCTTCGAGGCTGACAACAAGATTGTCATTGCCGATATTGGACATTATGAAAGTGAACAATACACAAAAGAGATAATGTATGAGATTGTTACAAGAAATTTTCCTAACTTTGCGGTTCATATTGCGGAGACTGTAACAAATCCTGCACAAACATTTGTATAACAAGAAAATATTATAAATAATGGCTAAGACTCAAAAGAAAGAATTGACCGCTGAAGATAAATTGAAAGCAATGTATGACTTGCAAGTCATAATGTCGGAGGTAGATAAAATAAAAGTTCTAAGAGGGGAACTTCCCTTGGAAGTTACAGACTTAGAAGATGCTATTGAGGGTCTTGAGACAAGAGTTAACAAAATACTCGAAAATATTTCTACTTTAGAATCCGACACATCTTCTAAAAAGAATGCCATTGAAGATGCAAAGGCTCTTATAAAAAAATATACCGAACAACAGGACAACGTAAGGAACAACAGAGAGTTTGACTCCCTTACAAAGGAAATTGAATACCAGAATCTTGAAATACAGCTAGCCGAGAAGCACCTGAACAAATATATAAAGGACTCAGAAGATTTAAACGCAAAATTGTCAGAATCTAAGAATGAGCTAAAAGACAGGGAAGCAGAACTAAAGGCAAAGAAGAGCGAGCTTGAGAATATTACAGCCGAGACAGAAAAAGACGAAGACAAGTTAAGAAAAAGCGCCGAAAAAATAGAGTCTAAAATTGAAGAAAGACTCCTGACAGCTTTCAAGCGAATCCGTAAAAATGCCAAGAACGGGATTGCAGTGGCAACAGTTGAGCGCGATGCTTGTGGTGGATGTTACAACAGAATTACTCCACAGCGTCAATTGGATGTGGCTTCACACTCCAAAATTATCGTTTGCGAATATTGTGGACGCATACTTGTAGACAAAGAAATTTCGGGTGAAATTGCAGCAACTGAAGAATAAAACATTTTCAAAGCATAATAAGGATGCTGTCAGACAAACTGGCAGCATCTTTTTTTTTAGCTGATAAGGATATCCAAATTATCCTCATGAAGATCAGCACAACCGCCGTCAATGTCAAAATGTTTTTCATCGCCCTTACTGTCGATTAGGACAACACGACCTTTCACTAGAGATGATATTATCGGCGAGTGCAAAGGAAATATTGCAAATAACCCATCCTCTCCCGGCAGTTTTACAGACTTTGCGAAACCTTCGTAGTGCAGTTTCTCTGGTGATAATATTTTCACTTTAAGCATTGTCAGCTATATTTATTTGCTTCTTCGAGTAGTTTCTCACCCTTGGCAATAGCCTGGTCAATATCTCCTACCATGTGGAATGCCGCCTCCGGATACTTGTCGAGTTCTCCGTCCATAATCTTATTAAATCCGTCGATAGTCTTTTCAATAGACACCAACTCCCCCGGAATACCTGTAAACTGTTCGCCCACAAAGAAGGGCTGAGATAAGAAACGTTGTACTCTACGCGCTCGATGAACAATAGTTCGGTCGTCGTCGCTCAACTCTTCCATTCCTAGAATTGCTATTATATCTTGAAGTTCCTTGTAACGCTGTAATATCTCTTTTACTCGTTGAGCACAGCTATAATGCTCATCGCCCACGATCTCCGGTGTCAAGATTCGTGATGTTGATTCAAGAGGGTCTACAGCAGGATAGATCCCAAGCTCCGAAATTTTACGACTTAGCACCGTATTGGCATCCAGATGTGCGAATGTCGTCGCCGGTGCGGGGTCGGTCAAGTCGTCTGCAGGAACATAAACTGCCTGTATCGATGTTATTGAGCCATGTTTGGTCGATGCTATTCGCTCTTGCAATTCGCCCATCTCGCTGGCTAGCGTAGGTTGGTATCCTACTGCCGAAGGCATCCGTCCTAGCAATGCCGATACTTCCGAACCAGCTTGTAAGAATCTGAATATATTATCTATAAAAAGCAGTATATCCCGACCTTCTGATGCCGAACCGTCGCCATCACGCAAGCTCTCTGCCAAGGACAAGCCCGACAGCGCCACTCTGGCTCTTGCACCTGGAGGCTCGTTCATCTGTCCGAACACCATTGCCAGTTTAGAGTCTTTAAGTTTGGATTTGTCAACTTTCGACAAGTCCCAGCTTCCCTCTTCTAGTGCCTTTTTAAAGTCCTCACCGTAATCTACAATGCCGGCTTCAATCATCTCGCGAAGCAAGTCATTGCCTTCTCTGCTTCGTTCACCCACGCCGGCAAAAACCGACAATCCGCTGTGAGCAACGGCTATATTATTGATAAGTTCCTGAATAATAACAGTCTTGCCTACACCGGCTCCACCAAACAGTCCGATCTTACCTCCTTTGGAGTAAGGCTCTATCAGATCGATTACCTTTATTCCTGTATATAAAACCTCTGTACTTGTTGCTAGCTCAACAAACTCAGGCGCACGGTGATGTATACCATATCCATCCTTGGAAAGTTCGTCTAGCCCGTCGATAGAGCTGCCAGTTACACTAAGAAGACGCCCTAAAACAGCTTCTCCTTTGGGCATTGTGATAGGGCTTCCCAAGGCCACAGCTTCTGCTCCTCTTGCCAATCCATCGGTGGTCTCCATCGAGATTGTTCTGACCACACTGTCGCCAAGATGTTGCTGACACTCTGCTATTATTTTTGTCCCATTTAAGTCTATTTCTATAGCATCGTAAATATTTGGTAAATCTCCTTGCTCATTTATAAACTCAATATCCACAACGGGACCAACAATCTGTATCACTTCTCCTTTTAGTAGCATTCTTATTTTATTTTATAATACCTCGCCACAATAAATTTTCACAAGAAATCACTCACGTCAGACAACAAGGACAACTATCTTTTTGCTATTACTCAACATCCGTCCTTATAGCATACTGGACGCTCAAGCGAATACCGGGTCCGTTTCCGGCACCATACAGAGATACGCCTTCAGGTGTCATACTGGTATAATCGATAGCATTAGCTCCGTATGTATCTGAAAAACTAAACACGGTATTGATATACCCTGTAGAACTGGACACCAACGAAGCCTGGTTCAAAATGTAATAGCCATCCAGATAATACTCCGGAATACGCAATTCAAACTCTAGCGAACTCTCGTCTCCGTCTATTACTCTTTGCAAATACCTTGATATATTAAACACATAGTCTGCTCCATATCTAACTCCTTGTGCATAGTAGGAGTTGGGGTAGTAAAAATCGATTATAGGGTATGTCTTGTCTTCTTCTACATTAGAAAGCATAAGCACTGAAGGAGCCGGGCGCAACGAGTCTATGTTAGACTTTACGGAATCTACCGTAAATACGATCTGAGCTGCCATCAAGTATATTCCTTGATTCGGATTTAAAGAGTCATATCCTTGTATGATGTCTTCCAAGGGTGGTATCTGGATTCTAGCTTTGGAACCTCCAAACGGGCTCAGATATATATTGGCATCTGACTGAACTTCGTCCATTACATCCGATGGCGAAAAAACTGCGCCTGTCCTAGAAACGCTTGTTATTCGCGAGGTCAGGGAGTTTGCATACAACTGAATGCTGTCTACTATAGTTGAGTCAATCCCTAAGGAGTCTATATACTCAGTTGCATTAAAATATAAGTCTACATAAGCATTGCTACCATTGTTTGACAAGTCCATTTTTGTAAAACTTCCATAACTACTACCTCCAATAAGTTCTGACTCTATGTAGAAGCCTTTCATTTTTTCCAGAAAGAGATCATTATCGCTATAATCAAGGCTGTCTAGATCAAAATATTGTTGCGCAAAATCAACATCTATAGGAATACGCAACAAAGAATCTATAGTCTCGCCGAGAGTATCCTTATTGTACATAGAGCTAAAGTCGATCTCGCCTATTTTACGTCCTTTCATGGATGAGTAATCCTTGTCGCTTAGGTAGCTGCTATAGCCATCTAAGGTTTCGTTCAGCTCGTAAACGGTCATCCTGTGAACAGATAGAGTGTCGCCATAAATACGATTGTACTTAAGACACAAGAAACTTGAGTCTACAAAAGTACGCTCGGGAAAACTATAGCGTGCCGCAATTCTTACCTGAAATAGGTTAACTGCTTTTTGATGTCCAAACACTGGGTCGTTTATTTCACCCAATAAGGCTGTTAGCACTCCGTCAACCCTATATGGGTCCTCTTTTACAGTGTATCCCACTGTGTGAGTAGAATCTAGGTACACTTTTGCATCTAGCAAGTCTGAATCAGGCAATATTCCCGTTCCAAAATTCTCTGCTTCATTTTGACATGAAGTAAAAACCATCATTATGGTGATGATTAGTATTATACTGTTGCGCATTCTATAAAGAAAATCTATTTTGTTTTACTTATTCTAATAACTTGTCATAAAGGTCATTGTATGCTGCGGCATAATCTTCGCCCTGATAACCCAGACTTATAACGCCTGATTCTCCTATATATTTTGCTAAATCGGGATTAATTTGCTCGCTACCATACACAACAGCGTCAGAATAATCTACTCCCAAGCGATTTATATCAAGGCAGCTTGCCGAGCCTAAACCTTTTATGTCATTCATATCGAGCCCTTCGGTAAACATCCTTTCCGGGAATGTCTCGGAGTATGTCCCAGAAAAATCATTATCGTAAACCGAGTACACAATCTTGGCTTCGTTCAGAAGTGGATTGTCATGATACAGCTTCTTTAGGTAAAAAGGCACTAAGCCCGAAAACCAACCATGACAATGAATGATATCGGGAGCCCAACGCAGCTTTATAACAGTTTCCAACACTCCTCTGCTAAAAAAGACCGAGCGCTCGTCATTATCGGCAAAATAGCTTCCATCTTCGTCGGTAAGAACGGACTTTCTGTGAAAATAATCCTCGCCGTCAATAAAATAAACCTGCATTCTGGCAGGCTGAATTGATGCAACTTTTATTATAAGCTGACGGTCGGCATCATCAATCACCAAATTCATGCCCGACAATCGAATTACCTCGTGCAATTGGTAACGTCGTTCATTTACAACACCATACCTTGGCATAAATGCTCTTATTTCTTTACCTGACTCTTGTATGTGTTGTGGCAAAAAACGAGATATTTTAGAAATCTCATTCTCTTCCGTGTAGGGATATATCTCTTGCGAAACAAATAGAACTCTTTTACTAGTCATTTTTATTACTAATCTTTGAATGTACGGACTACAAAGATACTAAAAAAAAATGACAATGCCGCTATTGTGCAGACACTCGTTTTATGATTACGTCAATCTTGGGTCTATCGTTCTCATCTGTGGCTTCGTTCTGTATCCGATTTACAACATCCATGCCTTCCAGCACGGCTCCAAAAACGGTATATTTTCCGTCTAAGTGAGGAGCTCCACCAATTGTAGTATAAGCCTCTCGCTGCTGCTTGCTGTAGCTAAAACGCTCTTTCATCGCTTCCTCTTTTGCCTTTATCCTTGTCAGCTCTGTCAGTTCATTCATGTTTTCAGTGTCATCCAACTCTCTATAGCGCAATAACTGTGGTTTCACTTCTTCAAACACCTCCCTATACCGTCTCTTTCGCAAGTTTAGCGTTTCTGCCCTCTCCATAGTATCAATCTGACCTTCTCTAAATACTTTCCCTGTAACAATATAAAACTGCGTTGCATTAGACCTTCGTTGTGGATTTATATCATCGCTATTTCTTGCTGCCGCAATTGCGCCATAAGAGTTTATCAGGCTATCCCTTATCTCGGCGGGAATTGTATAAGCCGGACCTCCTCCTCCATACATAATACCGGGCTTAGGATTTTTGGAATTAATATCTCCTGCCTGAATCATAAAATCCTTTATCACTCGGTGGAAAATCACTCCATTATACTTACCGTCATTCACAAGCTTATCGAAATTAGCTTGGTGCTTGGGAGTAGCATCAAAGATAACAAACTTTATATCTCCAAAGGTTGTCTCCATAACATAAACCTTACCCGCTTGCCCATAGGACAACATGCACAGGCACATCAAAATTGCCGACAAAAAACTCTTTCTCATTTTACTTATAACTTTACACAACATGCCAGCAAATATAATAATATATCTAAAAAAAATCATATCCTATCGCACGCAAACAAGCATAAAACTGCCCTCACCTTTAGTAAAATCACGCCTCTTGAAATAATTAAGAAAAAAACACCTTCCGAAAACTCGAAAAGACACTCATTCACCCAAATATTTTTTTTTGCAAACTTTTAAACATCCTCCAATTTACAACATGCTAAATATGAGGCAACTGCACTTAAAGGTTGAAAACTTCGCAATCCACCAGTTTTACACAATTACATTTTTAGATAATTTCGTAGCACATTATATATAAAAAAAAACATCATCATGGCAGAAGATATTTACTACAAGCAGAAAAAAAAGACCACAAAAAAAACTTACACGCTAGATGAAGCCACAGAGGCCTCAGCGAAGTATTTTGACGGCGACGAGTTGGCGGCAAAGGTATGGATGTCAAAATATGCACTAAAAGACTCGCTCGGAAACATCTTCGAGAAAACTCCGGATGACATGCACCGCAGACTAGCTAAAGAAATAGCAAGAATTGAAGGCCATTACAAAAATCCGGTAAAAGAAGACACTATATACAAACTACTAAAGAACTTTAAATACATAATCCCCCAAGGAGGTCCCATGACTGGTATAGGCAACGAATATCAAGTCGCCTCGCTATCAAATTGCTTTGTCATAGGAAACAATGGACAGTCAGACTCATATGGCGGAATACTGAAAATAGATCAGGAGCAAGTGCAGTTAATGAAAAGACGCGGAGGAGTCGGGCACGATCTCTCGCACATCAGACCAAAAGGATCTCCTGTAAAAAACTCCGCACTCACCTCTACAGGGATTGTTCCTTTTATGGAACGCTTCTCCAACTCAACCAGAGAGGTTGCTCAAGACGGAAGAAGGGGTGCACTAATGCTATCAGTATCAATAAAACATCCTGACTCGGAGCTATTTATAGATGCAAAAACAGACACAAACAAGGTGACAGGTGCTAATGTGTCCGTAAAAATAGATGACTCTTTTATGAATGCTGTAGCAAAGGGGTCTAGCTACACCCAGCAATACCCGATAATGTCAGATCGTCCAACAACAACCAAAGACATTAATGCAAAAGAACTGTGGGATAAAATAGTACACAACGCATGGCAATCGGCAGAACCCGGAATACTATTTTGGGACACCATCATAAAAGAATCTGTCCCAGACTGCTATGCAGACCTAGGATACGAGACTGTTTCTACCAATCCATGCGGAGAGATTCCTCTTTGCCCCTACGACAGTTGCAGACTACTGGCACTAAACCTTTATTCCTACGTGGATAAACCGTTTACCAAAGACGCAAAATTCGACTTCGTGCTATTCAAGGAACATGTCCCTTATGCACAGCGAATCATGGACGACATCATAGACCTAGAACTAGAAAAAATAGATGCTATTATACATAAAATAGATGCAGACCCCGAAACAGAAGAAGTAAAAAATACCGAACGTTCGCTTTGGATAAACATCAGACAAAAAGCTAAAGAAGGCAGACGCACAGGAATAGGCATAACTGCCGAAGGCGATATGCTAGCTGCATTAGGACTACAATACGGATCTGAGGATGCTAATGATTTTGTAGAGAAAATACACAAAACTCTTGCCATAGAAGCATATAGATCTTCTGCAAGACTTGCGAAAGAACGAGGAAGTTTTGCAATTTATGACCACAACAGAGAACAAAACAACCCTTTCCTCAACAGACTAAAGGATGCCGACCCTCAGCTCAAAGCAGACCTTGAGAAATACGGGAGAAGAAACATAGCTCTACTCACCGTTGCTCCGACAGGAACGACAAGTTTGATGTCGCAAACAACTTCAGGAATAGAGCCGGCATTTGAGCTGTGGTATACTCGTCGCAGAAAAGTAAATCCTAACGACAGAAACACCGTTGTCTCATTTACAGACGAAGTGGGCGACAGCTGGGAAGAATACGACGTATTCCACAAACATTTCAAAACATGGATGACAGTTAACGGACACGACGCAAACAAGCACTATTCAGTTGACGAAATTAATGAGTTAATAGACAAATCGCCATATCTAAATGCCACGTCGAAAGATGTCAACTGGATGAGCAAAGTACACATGCAGGGCAAAATACAAAAATGGGTAGACCACTCTATCAGCGTAACAATAAACCTCCCATCCGACGCATCCGAGGAACTTGTTGGGCAACTATATTTTGAAGCATGGAAATCGGGATGCAAAGGCGTTACCGTATATAGAGATGGATCTAGATCGGGAGTACTAGTCTCAAAAAAAGAAAGCAAGGAAGAAATAGAACACTCACCAACACGTCCCGAATCCCTTGATGCAGACGTAGTAAGATTCCAAAACAACAAAGAAAAATGGATTGCCTTCATCGGAGTATTAAACGGCAAACCCTATGAGATATTCACCGGACTATACGATGAAGACGAAGGTCTGTACGTGCCAAGAACCATTACTAAAGGAATTATTACCAGAAGAAAAACAAAGGATGGCACCAAGACTTACGACTTCGAGTATGTTAATAGCAGAGGACTTGCCGGCTCAATTACGGGATTGTCATACAAATTTGACAAAGAGTTTTGGAACTATGCAAAACTCATATCAGGAATGTTGAGATATGGCATGCCGGTAGAAGATACCATAAAACTTATCTCAGGTATGCATTTTAATGACGAAAACATAAACTCGTGGAAAACGGGAGTTGTGAGAGCTCTAAAAACATACATCAAAGACGGGACTAAGGCTGAAGGCACTTGCGAAGAATGTGGTTCGACCGACCTACATTTCCAAGAAGGATGTATCACTTGCAAAAGCTGTGGTATCTCAAAATGTGGATAATTGTCAATAATCATATAAAAAGAAAAGCTCTCATTTCTGAGAGCTTTTCTTTTTATTGCAATACTGAAACAAAAAAGAACTATCTTGAAACCCTGCCCGAACCGTCACCGCTCATCAGCTTTTCCACTTCCTCAACAGTAACTTGATTGAAGTCGCCTACAATAGTATGCTTCAAACATGATGCAGCAACAGCAAAATCTAATGCTTTTTGATCGTCGCTAGCATAGTGATTCAAACCGTAAATCAAACCTCCCATAAACGAGTCGCCGCCGCCCACTCTGTCTACAATGTGCGTTATGTCGTACCTTTGCGAAAAATACGACTTCCCCGCTTTGCAGTTGTACAGCATACCTCCCCATGTGTTGTGGTTCGCATTTACAGCCCCTCGCAGCGTGATGATAACTTTCTTAGCATCAGGAAATTTTGCGCTCATCTGCTTGCACACAGACTCAAACTCTGCTTGATTAATCTCGCCATCAGTGGCTGTAACGTCGAAGCCTTCCGGCTGTACACCAAAGACTTTTTCGCAGTCTTCCTCATTGCCTAGAATAACATCGCAATATTTCACCAACTCTGGCATTACCTCCGACGGTGTTTTACCGTAGTTCCATAGGTTCTTTCTATAATTCAAATCCGTAGAAACGGTTATCCCTTTTGATTTTGCGGCTTTCAGAGCCTCCAAACAAGCATCGGCAGCACCCTGAGATATTGCAGGTGTTATACCCGTCCAGTGAAACCACGAAACTCCTTCAAACACGGCATCCCAATCAATCATGCCATTCTCTATCTGAGAAATTGACGAATACGCCCTGTCATACACAACTTTACTAGCCCGCGCCACAGCACCAGTTTCAAGAAAATAGATGCCCACTCTGTCGCCACCATATACAATTTTATCGACACCTACTCCGTATTTGCGCAAATCCATAACACATGATTTGGCAATATCATTTTTAGGCAACCTTGTAACAAAATCCACTTCCATGCCATAGTTGGCAAGCGACACCGCCACATTAGCCTCTCCTCCACCAAATGTGGCAACGAAACTATCAGCCTGATTAAACCTCTCATACCCCGGAGTAGAAAGCCTTAGCATTATCTCTCCAAATGTTACTACTTTTCCCATTTTCTATTGGCATTAATTAATTTACAAAACTCCATCGTTCTAGCTGCAAGTCCTCGATACAATCGTCTTTGACAGCTAGAAAATGCATGAAATGAGGTGATTTTGTATGTCTCTGCAAGTCTTCTTCGCTTGCCCATACTTCGTAAAACATATAAACATCCCCATCTTCACTACTAGACAGGAGCTCATAAACAAGACAACCCTCCTCCTTGCGTGTAGGCTCTATCAACTTTTTTGCCTCAATAAGCATAGCTTCCAAGCATCCATTTTTTGCCCTTATTTTGGCAGTCAGAAATAATTTACTCATAATATTTATTTTATGACAACAGACAGCTTCAGGACAACAAACATTTAAGCCAACAGCTGCTATCATCTGTTTTATTCGCTCTTGATTCTTTAAACGAGCATAAAGTTACAAACTTTTAAAACAACAAACAGTCTCGGCATATTAGATTTTGGATATTTTTGGAATAAGCAGGCATGAAAATACACCTGCAAGTACAAGCATCACTGCCGAAAGTACAATTGTCCCTCCGGGTGTCAATAAGTCTTTATTGATAAACAGAGGCAAAAGCAGTCCCAAAATAATTTGTGGCAATGTTACTGTCAGATTGAACAACCCGACATACAAACCCAAACGCCTCTTTGGCAAATGCTTCGACAAATAAACATAGGGCACAGACAAAACTGATGCCCACGCGACACCGACACCAACCATACTCAGTATTTCATAAAGCTGATTGCTTGTAGTCCCAAAACCGAAAAACGAAACTGCCCCTAACATCAAGGAAACAAGATAAATACGCAGCAAGTTGCTCGTCGCACCTCTTCTATACAAAAAAACAGACATAAGCACAGATACGGCATTATAAGTGCCAAACAGCAAACCAACCCACGCCTCAGACGCACTGTGCCACAGGACAAAACTATACTCCTTTGCTTCTACAACAGTACTTGCATAGACCCACATAATAAAGAATGCTCCCCATGAGAAAAATTGAACAGGCACTAATCTGAACAAGACCCTCTTGGCATTACAGTCAGTTCCTCCGTCTTCAGATTCTTTGCTCTTTGTCAATGAGGCGGGGATATTCTTGCAAGCTCTAGTGGTAACTAAAGTCGAAACAATCAAGAAGAGTGCACCTACATACAATGACAAGGCAATACCCTTTGAGAAATCACTATTGCCCACTCCAATAAAACGCTCCACAACAAATGGCAGAATAGAGCCAAGCACCGCTCCAACACCGATCAACAAGGTCTGAATAGAAAAAGCCTTAGAGTGTAATTCTTTGGGGAAAACATCAGCAACCATAGATCTAAAGGGCTTCATCATGATATTTATTCCGACATTTATCAAGGCTATCAATATTACACTCGACAGCAAGGCCGGCAAAGCTGAATAGTAGTGCATCAAAGGCAACAAAACCATCGACACTGCTGTCAACAGCATACCGCCAAGGATGAATAACACCCATTTCCCCCGACCGCCTTTGTAGGCATCAGTGAGAAGTCCGACAATGGGCTGCACAACAGCTCCACTTATCGGAGCAACCAGCCAAAACCACGAAAGGTCCTCAACACCAGAGCCACTAGCCATGAATATATAGCTGGTGTAGGCAGACAATAGTGCAAACACATATTGAATACCTACAAAACCAAAGTTTACACCTATGAGCTGCCTCGTTTCTAATGTTTGTACTGACACCGATGCTTATTTCAGATGCAATGATCCAAAAACTACTTTTCTCCTCCGTAGTTTTTATAGAACATAACAATAGTTTCTATGCCTTTGTAAAATCGATTCAATGCAAAGTTTTCGTTAGGGGAATGGATAGCATCCGACTCTAATCCAAAACCCAACAATAAACTCTTAATACCCAAAACCTTTTCAAAGGTAGATATTATTGGAATACTGCCTCCCGAACGAACGGGTATAGGTTCGTGTCCAAAGCTTTCAAGGCATGCCTGCACTGCGGCCTCGTACTCTCTGGAGTCTATCGGACAAACATAGGCATTGCCTCCATGAAGCGGACTCACCTTTATCCTTGTACCTCTTGGCGCATGAGCTTCTAAATGCTCTTTTACAAGTTTCGATATTTTATCGTAATCCTGATTAGGAACTAAACGAGTAGAAATCTTCGCGTAAGCCTTAGATGGCAATACGGTCTTTGCTCCCTCGCCCATATAACCTCCCCAAATACCGCAAACATCAAATGACGGACGTATGCCCGTGCGCTCTAAAGTTGTGAAACCTGCCTCGCCGTTTACCTCGTCAATATCTAACAATTTCTTGTAGCTAGTTTCGTCAAAGGGAGCTTTGTTGAGCAACTGTCTCTCAGCATCAGAACACTCATGCACATCATCGTAAAAACCCGGAATAGTGAGCTTCCCGTTTTGATCGGTCAGCGATGCTATTGTCTGACATAGAGCATTGATAGGATTTGTAACAGCTCCGCCAAACAGCCCGGAATGTAAGTCTTGCGCAGGACCTGTCAGCTCTATCTCCCAATAGGCAAGCCCTCGCAAACCCGTTGTTACGGTTGCGGTATTCTCGTCTATCATCGAAGTGTCGGACACTAAGATAACATCGGCGGCAAGCATTTCTTTGTGCTCTTCGCACCACCTGCCCAAACTAGGAGAACCTATCTCCTCCTCGCCCTCAAGCATGAATTTCACATTACAATTAAGCTCACCCGATTTCAGTAAATATTCAAAGGCCTTTATGTGCATAAAGCTCTGCCCTTTGTCGTCGTTTGCTCCTCTACCCCATATCCTGCCGTCTTTTATTATCGGCTCAAATGGCTCACTATCCCACAAAGACAGCGGGTCAACAGGCATAACATCCATGTGTCCATACACCAATACTGTCGGCAATTGACTATCTATCAGCTTTTCTGCGTAGCAAACCGGATTGCCAACAGTCTCATAAACTTCGGCCTTATCAGCTCCTGCATTCAGAAGAACCTCTTTCATCTTCTCTGCAACCCTGTACATTTCGTCTTTTTTACTCGGATCTGAACTTATTGACGGTATCCGAAGAACCGAAAATAACTCTTCCAACATCTTGTCCTTGTTTTGGTTGATATATGCCTCAACTCCTGACTTTGTAATCATATTTATATTTTTTCGCAAGCTACAAAAAATATAACATCGAACCAAAGCAATTTAACCCACA
Organism: Bacteroidales bacterium; assembly: GCA_047975005.1. Taxonomy (GTDB): domain Bacteria; phylum Bacteroidota; class Bacteroidia; order Bacteroidales; family Prolixibacteraceae; genus JBKEAJ01. The sequence continues at coordinate 74,066 of JBKECW010000119.1, forward strand.
CATGAAATCCTTATAAAAAAAGACCTGCGCGTCCTCTTATTTTTATTATATTTGTCGCTGAAAATAATTCTAATTACCATGTTACTATCAAAAGGTACAAAATACGCAATTAGGGCTTTGATATGCATCTGCTACGAAAATGCAAGAAATTTCAAACCCGGCGTTGAGACAATTTCAAAGGAAATTGACGCTCCACAGGCATATACGGCAAAGATTTTACAAAAGCTTACAAAGAGTAAGCTACTAAGCTCTGCAAAAGGACGCAAAGGCGGTTTTTTCCTTGAGAATCCCGACCTTACACCTTTCGAAGTGATAGTAGAACTAGAGGGCAAAGAGTTTTTTGGCAGTTGCGGCTTTGGCATAAAAGACTGTAGCGACAAAAATCCATGCCTGCTACACGAAGAATACAAACCCATAAAAGAGAAATACTTGGAGCTAGTACAAAGCAATACTATTAGGATGTTGGCTGATGGTATTACCAATGGCAATGCTCTAAAATTATAATGCAACCCTAAAATACAAACAAATGAATATTACAGAAGATTTAATGAACGAACATCAAGTAATTCTTGGTGTTATAGCGAAAACCCTCGACGAATGCGACAACATAGAAAGTGGCAAAGAGCTTAACAAAGATTTTTTCTTAAAAGTGGTAGACTTCATAAGAAACTATGCCGACAAGTTTCACCATGCCAAGGAAGAGGATATTCTTTTCGCATCTATGTTAGAAAACATGGCAAATATGCATTGCAACCCCATCCCCGTGATGCTACACGAACACGAAGAGGGCAGAGATTATCTAAAGGGAATGGTAGATGGTCTCGAAAACTCCGACACAAAAAAGACTGTTTTCTGCGCAAGAGGATATTGCGTTCTGCTTCAACAACATATATACAAAGAAGACAACGTGCTATACCCTATGGCAGAGCAAGCAATATCCGACACTCAGAAAGCACAGGTAAACGAGCAGTACAAACAAGTGGAGGAGCGACTCAATAAGGAACTTGACATAGAACAACTTATAAACATCTAAGCAAGACAGTGAAGAAAAAAGGGGAGCTTTTCAGAAAGCTACATAAATGGCCCGGACTTATTGTGGCTTTCTTCCTAATATTATTCAGCATCTCCGGGATAATACTAAACCACAGGATTTTCTTCTCCAATATCAGCGTTAACAGGACATGGCTGCCGTCTGAGTATGAGTATAAAAACTGGAACAACAGCGGTGTTAAAGGAAATTTTATAATCAACAATGACAGCATTCTAGTTTATGGCAATATAGGAGTGTGGCTAAGCGACTCGACTTTCAAGGATTACAAGAACTTTAACGACGGGCTGGGAAAAGGTATCGACTTCCGAAAGGTCTCAGATATACAGGCTGACACAGACGGCAACCTATATGCCACCACCTACTTTGGGCTATACGCATACAACAAGCAGCGTGAGACATGGGAGCAACTGACAAGTAAGGACAAACACGAGCGTTTCGTTGGACTTGAGACGATTGGCGACTCAATCTATGCAATGTCGCGGAACTACCTATATTCGGGCTTGTCGCAGGGAGTAAACACTACTCTGACAGGGCGAATTATTCAGGATCCACCGAATTATAAAAAAGAAGTGTCGTTATTTGAGACAATCTGGCAGATACACTCGGGTGAAATATTTGGACTTGTCGGAAAACTTATTGTCGATGCACTCGGACTTATTACGATTTTCCTCTCTGTTACAGGGATTATATACTTCTTCTTCCCAAACATTATCAGAAAGCGAAGACGAAAAAAGAAAGACACACAAAAATTGGGCTCTATCAACAAATGGTCGCTGAAATGGCACAACAAATTTGGTGCTTGGACTTTTATCATACTCTCAATATGCTACTTTACAGGGATGTTCCTGCGCCCACCACTGCTAATCCCGATTGCAAACAGTAAGGTTGCCCCCATTAAATTCTCAAACCTCGACAGCCCCAACGCATGGAATGACAAACTTCGAGATTTTGTCTACGATAAAAAAAGGAATAAATTTCTGGTCTCCTCGTCAGGAGGGCTATTTTTTATGGATATGACAACCCTAAAACCCGAATGGTGCAAGGTGCAAGCTCCTGTCAGCGTTATGGGAATAAACTGTTTCGACAAGTTTGACGATAGTGGCGCATACCTGATAGGCTCTTTCAGTGGCTTATTTTTGTGGCATCCCAACAATCCTATTGTTTACAACTTCATTACAGGACATCCATACAAAGGGGCATCGTCGGGCAGACCTATCGGCGACTACAAAGTTGCCGGACTACTAAAAGACATTCACGGGAATAGGTATATGGTAGATTACGACAAGGGCGCACAAGCCTTGTACCACGAGAACGCTATCCCTGCAATGCCCAAGAACATTCTGAAGGAGTCGAAAATGTCGCTGTGGAGCCTTTCGCTCGAAGTACATACTGCCAGAATTTTCAACTTCTTGATGGGAAGTTTCTATATTCTTATTGTTCCACTGACGGGCATAATAAGTGTAATGGTTACTATCAGCGGCTACATATATTGGCGTAAAAAATTTCGAAGAAAGAGGAAGAAGCCCTAAACCCGCATCTTAAAAAAAAAGATGCTATTCCAATATTATTTATTCTATTTGCATCCGTATTCTTGTATTTGGGAGTTATATAAATAATAGTTAGGCACAAGACAAGTTGCTAAATAATCTCTCATACAGAAGGATGACTATAAAAGGAAGACAATAGATATTAGACAAGCAGCCATTTGGGTCGGTCTAATATTCAACATCTAAACACTAAAACCTCTAAAATATAAACACAAGAGATACATACTGATATCGTTTTGCGTAATAAATGCAAGTATTACATCGGGACAGAAACTATCTCTAAATGAGCTAGATTGTAAAATCTCGGGGAATGACATAAGAAAAATAACAGAAGTTCTTGAGTACGATATTGACTTTTACAAAAGTTTTATGGATGTGCCGCCAGATTCGGAAATTACAGTAAGTATTTATGGCAACGAGGATGCTTTTAAGACAACACAAAAGGATGATTTTCACATCTACCAGTAATTCGGGATTTTCAGCAACAAGCACAATCAGATTTTTATAAATTACAGACCTGACAGGACAGAGCAGCAGATCCTTTCAGTTATTGCTCACGAATCTAGCCACTTCATATTGAAATCGACAGGGACAAAAATCCGAAAATGGATGAACGAGGGCATGTCAGAGTGCTTTGAACGCCTCGAAATATCAGGCAGTAACACTACTTTTAGAGAGCGGGACGTTTTATACAGTTTATCAATGAGCAATTTGCCAACAACAAAATCAACATAAAACAATTTGCCGGGTGGTCTAACGATAAATGGAAAGTCCTTAACAAGAATGAAAACTATTCTTACCGCGTCTCGTGGGGCATTGTAAATTTTCTTTTCCAAACAGGAAAACAAGATATAATAAAACAAATACTTGCAGACTTGACAAAATCTCCTGACAATGGCAGAAAAATACTCGAAACCGTCTACGACGGGGGGATAGAACAGCTACAATCAGGCATAAAAACCTACTATAAGGACAAGGCTACAGCGTCAGGAAGTATCAATACCTAGACCAGCGAAGAGGACTCAGACACCCACTAAACTATACGCATAAAGAGCTCGTAACAAAGACTATACCCGAAAACGAAACCGATAACTGAAGATACTTTCGAGGTTATATTCAAACTTTATTATAACAAGTTACTAATCTTCGCTAACGGCTACCTCCAGAATATCAACGAGGCAAAAGAAGTTGTGCAAGCTAGTTTTGTAAAGGGATGGAAAATCAGACACCAAATACCGAAAGGGACAAACATCAACAGCTATCTATATAGAATGGTAAGTAACAAGTGTTTAGACTTTCTAAAGCACGACAAAACAAGCCTACAACAATAGCTACCGTCAGCTATAGCTCAATGTCGATTATGAAGCGCTTAAGGACTAGGCTGCATCATAGCTTATTAGAAAAGAGCTGGAAGAGCAGACTTTAAAGGCTTTTGAATTCTTACCGGACTCATGCAAGACAATATTTATTAAAAGCAGAATCGAAGACATGAAAAATCATTATGTGCCAAGCTGGTGTTCTCTGTCAATATTATCTTTGTGCTGTCATCAAGGACTATAATCTTGGCGTACTCCCCCGACAAGGCGCTTATCTATGTGTAGTTACTGCCCGAAGTCCTAAAAAGAAAAAAGAACCCTAGGCCTATAAGCATAACAACGACTGAGGCTATCAGCAAATACCGGGTTCTTAGGTTTTTTCTTTGAATATTCTTTCTCTTAAACTCCTCGCGCACCATATAAACATTGGCTTTTGCATTATCTTTGTCGATTTTTGATTTTATACTATCGGCTTTCAGCTCGATATACAGATCCAAATAATATCTGTTTTCGTTTATCAATTTCAGCATTTCCAGTGCCTCTTCCTGAGAAAGGCTGCCTTCGATATATTTTTTAATTTCTGCTCTCATCATCTTTATATTTTCGGTTTTATACATATATGACGATTTAAACAGTTTCTTTACTCACAATTCTTAAAAAAAAAATATCACAATTACATAAACAATTAAATTTTCACATATTTTCGTGCGCTAAAATTATTCAATATAGAATGTCAATTAAATAACAAAAAAAATGAAAACTAAATTTACCTTTTTAGCAATTATTATTGCTTTTGTTGTTGTATCTTGTAGCAACAGCAACAATGTGAGTTACAACCAAACAGTTGTTGACCTTTTCCGCAAATGTTCTAATGAAATGGGCAGCGTAAACGAGTTGCTTTCGTCAAATGCTGATGCTAACGCAAAGATACTTGCCGTAGACAAGCTCGAAAAACTTGCTGACAGTTGTTCTACTGTTATGGATGGACTGAAGCCAAGCGAAGTATCTCAGGCTTTCCACTCTGCATCTTCTGATGTGTACAAATACATCAAATCTGATTTTGTTCCTGCGACTAAAGAAGTTTTGACTGTTGACACTACCGGAGGAAAAGCTGAGCTATACAATGCCGCTGTTGAGAAGATGAACTCTACTATTGACGGGTTCAACAATCTTTTTATCAGTGCTACTTCAGCACAACAAGATTTTGTAGCAACAGAAGGAGTTAAATTATCTCTATAAAAAAGAGCTAAGAAACATTAAAGGATGCTTTCCCTAGGGGAGGCATCCTTTTTTTTTAAAGCCCTTGTTATTACAAGTGTTAAAATTAACAACATTCCTGATTGAGTTGCACCACATCCGCCGTATAAGGAGGGCTCTAGTATTTGTGACAGCTCCCGTCCACCTCAATGTTACTGCCCAAAAGCCCAACAACTACTTACACCGTCAGTCGTCGGGCTTATCGCACACACAAATACATACTTAATCCCTTGTTATTCTAAGTGTAAGACTAGCTGTTTTGTTGGCACCTGCACACATATCGTCGGCTCCGGTGCTATATTCAACTGTTACGCTTATCTCTTCAACTGCTCGATTATCTCCCTCTACTGCACTCCAATAACCCTTGGCATCGAACACCCAGCCGTCGTTTTCGTCTTTTGCAAAATACGGAGCTGCATCGACCGTTGTACCTTGCTCCTCAGGATTCGACACATTCCACGTTCCGCTTTTTGTAGCATACGGCATAATTGAGTTCAAATTATACCCTCCATTTTTTAACGACGAAGCGCAAACACTTACTTCTTTGTTCTTGAGGTTGGCATAACCGTCGTCAACAAAACCATTGATATATATTTTGCCGTGCTCGGAGCCTACACAAAATCCCGTCTTCTCGTAGTAATATGTAAACACCGTTGTATTATTCACTTTGAGATTACTTGCAGGCACAGACTCAGGGTCAGCTATCTCTACGCCATTTTCGTCCCATATTGATATGCTGTCCAGATCGGCATACGCAACATAACTAAGCATATTTATATTGTAATCAGTAGCAGCCAAACACGCCCCTATTGTCATGTCGGGAATTTGGTGCTGCGAGCAAAGAGTAACATGAATAGTATCTTTGTTGTTGTCATAATTACAATCGCCCTGCACGCCCTCGCCCTCGCCTCTGCCCCTATCGGCAACACTAAAAACAAGATTCTCGCTTGCGCATCTGCGCAAAGAGTCCATAGGCACTTTTATATCAAAGGACAACAACTCTGTGCTGCTATATATAGTGGGCATTCCGGCAACATACAAAAGCTCGTTTCCTTCCCGGCAGTAAATTGCAAGTGCCGAATCGCTACTAGCAAAATCAACATCCTCGCTCAGGTTGCTCACATTTAGGGTAAAGGTCATGCTATCTCTGCCCATCACCCAGTCTACACTTTCGATAGACAGGTCTACTCCAGGTTCGATAACGACTCCTGTCGATGACATGTATGGCACTTGGCACAAGAAAGTGTTGAATGGTTTTTTATCTTTGCTCTCGGGCATTTCTGTAAGAATAGACGCCGGATAGCGAGGTACAGTAAGATCCTCGTTTATATTTATCGGGCTATAAGCGTAGCTGTTCCACACCTTGCGAGCTGATGACCATGCTCCGGGAGTTGCAGAGCCATAAATCACCAACTTCGCACGTTGCCGATCTCCTTTGCCTCCGTCGGCGTTCCATGGTTTGTAAATATTATCTATCAATAATATATCGGCAACTCCATTATTGTCAAAATCTACAATAACCGGATACTCAGAGTGTGTTGCCGACGATGCTTCTCCACCGGTGTCGCCTAAGCTGCCCAAATCTACCGGATTTTTTCCTTTGCCATTGTCAGAAAGCAGTCGCAAGCGGTCCTCGCTTCGATACACAATCTCCTTCTTGCCGTCGTTGTCAAAGTCAAAACTACTGACCGTAGTAGACTGCGAGCCATCGGCGGTTTCCATGCTCCACCGCTCCGCCAGACCTTTTTTTTCACTATCCCACTCGTAGCAATGCAGCACTCCGGGGGCTTCACTCCCGCCTCCTGCCATCAGTACTATTTCAGGCATTCCGTCTCCGTCTATATCACTAATGGTCAGCGGCGATGCTCCATACATTTGACGCCCGTAGTAAAGTTTTCCTAGTATTCTTTCACTTTCTAAATTCCAAGCATAAGACACAATACCTCTATTTTGCCCTGTCCCCCCAACTCTGGTAATCACGCACACCTCCATGATGCCGTCATTGTCAACATCGACAAAGGCTGTGTGTCCTCCTGCCTCTTTCTCCACTTCGTAGTTTGCCACATCAACCCTATTAATTTTACGCCATTCAGACATACTTTTCAGGTCTTTGCTAGGCTTATAAACAATATTGCCCAGTGCTATTTCTTTGATGCCGTCGTTGTCAACATCTGACACAGCAGGAATAACCGACTCGAAGCTACTATGTCCGGTAGAGCGGAAGTCCATATCAACTCCGGAACTCAACAAATCGCCGTTGGCGGCATCATAGATACGGTTGAACAGAACTATCTCGACCTTGCCGTCGCCGTTTATATCTCTGATAATGGGTGTCGGGATTCCCGTTTCGAACTTAGTGTTGCCATCCACAGTGTAGTTAATTTTCGGGACACGCCATTTGAGTTTTATCCCCTCGCTCGGATCGACAGTCAGACAATTCAGGAACATCGTATCCCGCATATATGTATTGCTGGTAATGCAAAAAATCTCCCGCTTGTTGTCAGCAGGGTCTATGTCGGCTATAGATATGCTATATCGCCCTATCGCTGCCGACACGTCAACAAACTCATATGTATACTTAGGCTTATTCCAGCTACTTGCATCAAACACATGCACAACATTACTTTCCCAGCCCCAACCTTCGTGGTAGCCCAATGCTACAATATTAGACTTGCCATCACCTGTCAAGTCGCCAACTATTGGCACAGAGGTACAAAGTAGCGAGTCGTAGGGCGACTCTATTTTATCAGTACCGAAGTCTATGGTTGGAAGCGACACCTCGCAATCAAATTTGACAATATTGTCGGGAATATCGGTAAGCACTACATATACCCACGCAGAGTCTTCACAGCCACGCGAATGACACTTATACATAAAGCTATCTATGCCGAACGTGTCTGTGGCTCCAACGGTATAAATCACGCTATCGCCGGACGAGCTGACCGAAGCAGTACCAAAATGCTGTCCTCCTGTCAATATTGTGATGCTAGTAGGAGATATCACATCCTCATCATTGTCCAATACCGACATTGCAATAGAATTACCTTTGTATCCTACCAAAGTACTATAGTCATCATTAACTGCAATTACTGCAACAGTTACAGTAATTTCGTCAGTAAGTTTCTGTTCAGCACAATCCTTGCTACCCAACGAGGGTTTGTTTGCAACAACATAATAGCTCGTTGTAGAGCTGGGGCTAACAATAAATTTTATAGACAAAACCGAACAACTTAAATAACTACACAGATACCAAAAGCTAGAATATAACTATAGTCTCAATATAAATAAACAATCGCTGACAGACAGTGTCAGAGTTGCACTCTTGCCGAGGTAAATTGTTTGGTGGTCGTCTATGGTGTTGCTTGTGCTGGGCGGTGTGCCTTGTGTTAGTGTTATTTCGTCAGTAAGCTTCTGTTTAGCACAAGACTTGCTACCCAACGAGGGTTTGTTGGCAACAACATAATAGCTCGGTGTAGAGCTGAGGCTAACACTAAATGTTAGAGCCGAAACCGTACCACTGACAGCACTTCCCTGCGCCTTATCGGTCGCTTTGTCGTAGAGGGTTTATGTATCGTCACTCTCGCTGCCCGACAGTGTCAGAGTTGCACTCTCGTCGAGGC
>JBKECW010000120.1:0-6070 GCA_047975005.1 Bacteroidales bacterium
CCGCTCGTGTCAGTGCACAGATAGTTGGCCATGTAACGGCTTTTGAAATCTCTACCACCGATTTAAAATCGCCGGGACTAGAAACAGGAAACCCTGCTTCGATTACGTCAACACCTAGTTGTTCAAGTGCTTTTGCTACTTCAATTTTCTCAATTGTGTTCAACTGACAACCTGGCACTTGCTCGCCGTCTCTCAGTGTTGTGTCGAAAATATACAATCTGTCGCTCATAATAATAATTATTTATTGTTCGTGTCAAATTAAAAAATGCCACCCTCGTTTGAGAATGGCATTCTATACTTTTTATACATTATAATATACGTCAAGCCATTCTCACTGTGTAAATCAGCAGGAGTACGAGCCCGAGAGTATATAAAAATGCAGTATTCATTATTGTTTTTCTGTTATTTCAATGCAAATATGGCAATAATTCTTATAAAACAAAATTATTTGAGGGATTTTTTTGTGAAAATAATAACTGGGATTGCGCTTGAGTACTGTAAGTGTAATTTATTCAGGACTTTATGTTTCTTGATATAGCACGCCTATATTATTCATTAAACTTCAAATGAATAAATACATCTAGTCTGACGAAAACAAAACAATAATGATGGGGCAATATCAGGACAAACGCATCTAAATTAAGCTATATAATATTTGTGTGGGTAAAAGTCTTAGCACGAAAAAAAGTGATTACGCACTCTCAGTGCTTGATCTGCTCCGGATTGTCTTTTCGTAGGACTTCACCCTGCGCTATCGGACTAAAGGTTTTCAGCTTTTTAATACAGACAGCCTTAATTGTTTAAGGTTTAATAAATTGTAGGGGCGAACTCGCATGCTTGTCTAAGTGTAATAGTTCGATATTTAACGGGTTAAGTGTATTTTTTCGTCTCTGTATGGAGGAATGATATAGCCCCGCCCTCTTAGGATGTCTTTAGTCCAAATGCTGAGGCAGGGTATGCCCAGTCTCAGATATTAGATGAGAGATTCTAGACAATAGATAAACAGTCGAGTAAAAGAATGTTATTGCGAGGAGCCGTCGACGAAGCAATTTACTGCAACAAAAAACAGATTGTCACGCTACGCTCACACGACGATAAAAAAGGGTTTGATGTACGAGCAGATCTAGTAAAAGTTTCAGGTGAACAATCCAAACTGCTTGGAAATTTCAAACCTTGAGAGTCTACATGTTTAGCACTTGAGCCGATGCTAAACTCAACATTGAATTTTCTTGGATATTCCGAGAAAATGTCTTACCTTTGCACTCGCAAAAGGGTTAGATTATTAATTAGCAATCTCTTACGCTCGCTTATTGAGTTGTAATATTGCGCAAACAGATAGAAAAATGTCGCAAGAATTAATCAAATTGGTTGAGGATTCTTTCACCGGAGAGGTGAAACAGCATCCTTCTTTTGGTGCAGGTGATACCATTACCGTTCACTATAAGATTAGAGAGGGTAACAAGGAAAGGGTTCAGAATTTCCGTGGTGTTGTTATTCAGGTTAAAGGAACATCATTGGCAAACCGGACGTTTACAGTTCGTAAAATGTCGGGTGGTATTGGAGTTGAGAGGATTTTCCCTCTTAGTTCTCCGTTTATTGAGGAGGTTGAGATTCACAAGTACGGCAAGGTTCGCAGAAAGAGGATTTACTATTTCAGAAAACTTACTGGAAAGAAGGCGAGAATCAAAGAAAAAAGATACGTTCCTACAAAGGATGCAAAGAAATAAAATACAAAGGAGCTCATCGAGCTCCTTTTTTTTGCTTAATTTTTTGCTGTGTCGCTAGGTGAAAAGCTAAAAAAATGTGTACTTTTAAACTGTGAAATTACTATATAAACTCAGATTATGAATTATAAGAAGCTGATTTTTTGCACCTTAATGTGTTCTCTGCTTGCAGTCGCAGGCACACTGACAGCTCAAACCAAAGAATTTACTTTGGAGGATGCTGTTTATCCGTATACCAATAATGATTTTAGATATGAGCGCTTGACAAATGCCTGCTGGATACCTGCTCACGAGAAATCTAAAAATCCGACACTCACTTACCTCAAAGACAATAGTATATATAAGGCTGATGTTGCAAAAGGAAATACCGAAGAGTTGTTAAGTCTCGAGCGTCTAAACGAGATGTTTGAGAAAGAACAACTTCAGGAGTTGAGTATGATAAGTTCTTTCAAATGGTTGTCGGGCAATGAGTTGCTTTTGCGTACGAAAAAGAATTTTGTAGTAATCAATACAGCTGGCGATTTGGTAGAAGCAGTTCTGGAGACTTCCGAGAAAGCTGGGAATATTACTCTGTCACCAGACGGCAAGGGAGTTGCATACACCGAAGGAAATTCGCTCTATATGTCTACGCCCATTAAAAAAGCTCTCCCTGTAGCTATTTCCGAAAGTGAGGATCTGGTTTATGGGCAGACAGTATCTAGAAATGAATTTGGCATATCGGGCGGTATATTCTGGTCGCCAAAATCTTCATACATAGCATTCTACGAGAAAGACGAATTTAATGTTGCCGATTATCCTTTGGTAGACTATATGGCAGAGCCTATTGCCAAGGTCAAGAATATCAAGTACCCTATGGCAGGGCAGGCGAGCGAGCATTTGCGTCTTGGAATCTTCGATGTGAAATCGGAAAGTGTAAAATACCTGAATATTACGGGCGACCCTGAGCAATATATAACTTCCGTGTCGTGGACACCTGACGAGAAGTATATCTTTGCAGGTATCTTGAATAGAGCTCAGACTCGCCTGCAAATGAACAAATACGACGCGCAAACAGGCGAGTTTGTGCAGACCCTATTTGAGGATAAATCAGAAACTTATGTAGAGCCTCAGCATCCGCTAGTGTTTGATGAATATCATCCTGACAAGGCATTTTATATGTCGCGCCGAGACGGATGGTTTCACATATACGAATACGACTTGAATACTCTTGGTGTTAAACAATTGACTGCAGGAAAGTGGGAGGTCACCGAACTGTTGGGCTTTGCTGATGAAGGTAAGTATCTTGTTTTTCAAGCAACAAAAGAGAGTCCGCTGGAACGTCATATCTATAAATTGAAAATGAAAGACAGCAGCATCGAAAAGCTCCCCCTCAGTGGAACAATGAACAGTGCAGTTATCACCAGTGGTTATAAAAACGAATATGCCTTTGTCGTATCGTCAAGTTTTGATGTGCCTTATGAGGCATATACCATAAGGCTTGATGGCAAGAAGCGCAGCCAATATATAAAAGCGGAGGACTTTCTGAAAGATTATAAACTCGGTGAGAACAAGACCTTTGCGATAAAGGCGGCAGACGGCAATACCGACCTGTGGTGTAGGATGATAAAGCCTTATGATTTTAACGAAAATAAGAAATATCCTGTAATAGTTTATGTCTATGGCGGACCTCATGCTCAGATGATAACAAGAGGTTACAGAAACTCGGTGAGAAGATGGCAGTATTATATGGCTAATCAGGGCTATATATTGTTTACTGTCGATAGTCGTGGTTCTGCCAATAGGGGAGCTGACTTTGAAACTGCTATTCATAAGCATTTGGGGGTTGAAGAGACAAAAGATCAAATGAAAGGTGTAGAATATTTAAAGTCTTTACCCTACGTTGATACTGACAGGATTGGCGTACATGGTTGGAGTTATGGCGGTTTTATGACATTGAATATGATGCTTCGTCAGCCCGAAACTTTCAAGGTTGGCGTGGCAGGTGGACCAGTTGTCGACTGGCGTAAATATGAGGTAATGTACGGAGAGCGTTATATGGGGCAGGTTAGTGAAAATACAGATTGGTATAACAACAATATGACCAAGCATGCTGACAACTTACAAGGGAAGTTAATGCTTATTCACGGAGCGCAGGATGATGTAGTATTGCCACAGCACAGCATGCAGTTTTTGCGTGAGTGTGTTAAGCTAAACAAACCTGTTGATTTCTTTATTTATCCAATTCATCCTCATAATGTTAGTGGGAAAGATAGAATCCATCTTATGCAGAAAGTTACAGATTATTTCCTTGATAATTTATAAGATTTAAGGTTCATAGAGAATACAAATGATGCGATAAACAAAAAGAAAGAGAAGCCTGCTTATATTTGTAATATGGAACGGATAGAAAGGACGGATTTTTTTGAGCTTGTGTACGATATAGTCAGGCGCATTCCTGAATGTCGAGTTACTTCCTACGGGGCAATAGCAAAGGCTTTGGGGATGGGGCGTTCGTCGCGGATGGTCGGTCAGGCAATGAAGAATAATATGGGCGACGACACAGTCCCGGCTCATCGGGTGGTCAATAGAATAGGGGTCCTTACAGGTAAACACTCCTTCAATCCGCCTGAAAGGATGGAGCAACTGTTGGCAGCCGAAGGAGTGGAGGTTAAGAATGATAAAGTAATTCGTTTCAAAGAATTGTTTTGGGATCCGATGCAGGAGTTATAATGCGTTTAATTGTTGTCCGAAAATCTAAAAAAAAACCGGGTATCTGAAAATCTAAGAATAATGAGTGAAAGAAAAATGATGTTGCCAAAAAACGTCATGGACACCCTGAGAGGTGTAAGCATGATAGGCGGTGAAAAGAATATAGTTGAGCTTGAGATGGTTCAGGAGCTGAGGATAGTTGGGAAGAAGATTAATTTTTCCTTAGTATTTCAGCGTTCCAACGAACCAAATCAGAAAGAACTGGTGGAAGCCTGCAAGCAGAAGCTCACTGAGGAGTACGGCGAGGTCGAGTTAATTGTAACTCCCAAATATCTTCACAACATGTCTCGTCCTATATTGCCAAATGTGAAGAATATCATAGCCGTGGCATCGGGTAAGGGCGGAGTAGGGAAGTCTACCGTTTCTGCCAATCTTGCCGTTGCACTTGCCAATACGGGAGCAAAGGTAGGTTTGATAGATGCTGACATTTACGGCCCCTCTATCCCCAAGATGTTTGGCGTAGAGAACGAGAAGCCTGAAAGTGAGGAGATTGACGGCAAGAATTACATTGTTCCGGTGGAGAGGTACGGAGTTAAGATGCTTTCCATAGGATTTTTTGTAGAACCTCAGAGTGCGCTTGTTTGGCGTGGTCCGATGGCATCCAATGCTCTCAAGCAACTTATCGTCGATGGGAATTGGGGGGAGCTTGATTACATTCTTATAGACCTGCCTCCCGGCACCAGCGATATTCACCTGACACTAATGCAAACAGTGCCAGTTACGGGAGCTGTTATCGTGTCAACGCCACAGTCGGTAGCACTGATAGACGTTGTGAAAGGGATAAATATGTTCCGCAGCGAGGGTGTGAATGTTCCTGTTTTGGGTCTCGTCGAAAACATGTCGTGGTTTACACCTGCGGAATTGCCTGATAACAAGTATTATATCTTTGGTAAGGATGGAGCTAAGGATTTGGCAGAGAAAATGGATATCGAACTCTTAGGACAGCTGCCCTTGGTGATGGGAATAAGAGAGGGTGGCGACGAAGGAGCTCCAGTTGCAAGCAATGAAGAGTTGGCTTCCCATCGTTATTTTGCAGACTTGGCAAACAATTTTATAAAGGCTGTTGACGATAGGAATAAGCTCTATGAGAGAACTGAGAAAATACACGTAAAAAGGAAGTAAGACAAAGAATATTTTTCTGCGTATTTCTGCAAAATCTGCGGACGAATAAGGCTGTTAGTCTGAAAATCTATAAAATCAAAAAAAATGAACGAAGGAAATATATTAGATTTATCTACACCTGCGCTATTGTTTTCGGCAATATCGCTTATAATGTTGGCGTATACCAACAGGTTCTTAGCGTATGCTGCTTTAGTGCGGTCTTTGTACGACAAGTATACCGACAATCCAGAGGAGAAGATACTGTTGGCGCAAATCGAAAACTTGCAGAAACGTCTGTTCCTCACTAGGGCAATGCAGATAAACGGCATCTCCAGTCTTTTGCTGTGCGTGCTGACCATGTTCCTTATTTATGTAGACCATATTGTATGGGCAGAAGTGGTATTTGGCATAGCCTTGATACTACTGATAATATCGCTGGCACTGTTGATAAGAGAAATTCAAATCTCGGGACATTCTCTGAATTTACAGTTGAAGAA
>JBKECW010000009.1:0-3772 GCA_047975005.1 Bacteroidales bacterium
CGTATTTAAATACTGTTGTATTTCTTAGAAAGTGTACTGGATTCCAGCACCGGCATTTTGACCAAAACCTAGAGAGAATCTCTCAGAAGCTCCGTCGTAAGTTATACCACCCATGTTGAAGTTAAGAGCCCAACCTTTTCCTAGTTCTACTTGAAATCCAGGAATGATAGCAAGACCAAAGTTTGTTTCGTCGCTTCCTACCTCAGGATTGAATCCGTTGATACCAAGACCCGCAGTAGTGTAGAAGTTAAAGATACCATTAGACGAAAGTGGAGTCAAGAAAATAGCCGAAGCATACGCCTTGTATGTAGTGTATGCGTCTTCAACTGTTCCGAATCCTAGGTCTAGACCAACTCCCCAATTAGAGTTTAGCCAGTAGTATCCAGCAACATTAAGGTTGGTGTTGTTAAGTTCAAGAAGATCACTAGTGTGAGTGCTGTATTGTAGCCCCCCAGCCAAAGTGAATTTTCCTCCATCTTCATTTTGTGCATTTGCAAATTGAGCTAGTGCTACACAAGCTACAACCATTAAAAGAATTTTTTTCATGTGTTTGTCAATTATTTAATTATTTAACGCCACAAAGGAATAGTAATATTTCGGATGTGTGTACACTTTTATGTTACTAAAATGATAATAAAAGTTTATCGCTTTTTTGGGGGAGCTTGTAGTAGCGTGTCTAATTGTCTGGTTATTATTGTGATATGATATTTGGATTCTTTTGTCTGTCTATATTGTTTTAGTATGAGGAAAGTAACCTCCGAGTCGATATTATTATTGTAAGTGTTACTTATTACAGTTATGTGAATGTGTCTTTGTCTTTTTTTGTAAAAGCCTTTTGGATCTCTAACAATACCTATTTATATAGTAATACATGACTAAGAGTGAAGTTGGATTAAAAACCATTTAGAAAATAAAATCGACCTACGGATTGAAAGTGTAAAATAGGCAGCTTGTATAAACAATATACCTATTTATAAAAAATATTGTGCTAAGGAGCGGAGACTAAAATATTAGTTATCAAACCTCAAAAAAAAACGTACCTTTGCAACTCGAAAAAAAAAGATTAAATATGGGATTAAAATGTGGTATTGTTGGATTGCCGAATGTGGGTAAATCTACATTGTTTAATTGTCTGAGTAGCGCAAAGGCACAGTCTGCTAACTTTCCTTTTTGTACAATAGAGCCCAACGTTGGAATTATAACAGTTCCGGATGAACGCTTAATAAAACTAGCAGAATTAGCAAAGTCCGAAAAGATACTGCCAACAACGATAGAGATAGTTGATATTGCAGGTCTTGTGAAAGGAGCAAGTAAGGGTGAAGGGCTTGGTAATCAGTTTCTTTCTAATATTCGTGAAACAGATGCAATTGTTCATGTGTTGCGCTGTTTTGAAAATGACAATATCACACATGTCGACGGTAGTGTCGATCCGGTAAGAGACAAAGAAGTTATAGATACAGAGTTGCAGTTGAAGGATCTCGAGACCGTTGAAAATGTAATTGTGCGCTTGCAACGTCAAGCAAAGAGTGGTGATAAAGCCGTGTTGAAGCGCGTCGATATTGCTAATCAATACAAAGCATTGCTAGAGTCAGGAAAGTCAGCGCGAGAACTGCAACTGAGCAAAGAGGATTTTCATATTGGTGCGGAATTCCAGCTTCTTACTAACAAGCCTATATTATATGTATGCAATGTTGACGAGGCATCTGCAAAGGCGGGCAATGCTTATGTGGAAAAGGTGAGGGGTGCCGTAAAAAACGAAGATGCAGAGGTGATAGTTGTTGCTGCAGCTACGGAGTCAGACATAGCTGAACTTGAAAGCTACGAGGAGAAACAGATGTTTCTAGAGGAGCTGGGTTTGGAAGAGCCTGGTGTAAATAAATTAATACATAGTGCATACAAACTGTTGAGCTTAGAGACGTATTTTACCGTAGGCCCTAAAGAGGCTAGAGCATGGACATACGTGAAAGGGACAAAAGCACCGCAGGCAGCAGGTATTATTCATACTGATTTTGAGAAAGGGTTTATTCGTGCAGAGGTGATAAAATATAACGATTATGTACAATATAAGTCTGAGTCTGGATGTCGCGAAGCAGGCAAATTAGGAGTCGAGGGGAAAGAGTATATCGTCAAAGATGGAGATGTACTACATTTTAGATTTAATGTTTAATTAGTCCTTGCGCCACAATATACTGCTGTCTCCATAGCTTAAGAAGCGATAGTTGTTTGCTAATGCATGCTTGTATATCTCCTGCCAACTTCCCTTAGTAAAGGCTGACACTAATAGCAGGAGAGTGCTTTTGGGTTGGTGGAAATTAGTTATAAGAATGTCCACCAGCCTAAATTTATATCTCGGGACAATCATTATTTGAGTTGATGCATTGAGTATCGTTTTGCCATTTTTTCTCATCCAGTAGATTATATGTTCAATGGCATCTTTTGCATCCATCGCACTGTCATTCTCGTAGGGCTCCCATTGAGATGTCGTCAAATCTTGTTCCGATATACTATCCTTTTTTGATAATTTCACGCCCAGCCAATACAGGCTCTCAAGCGTTCTTACAGTGGTAGTACCCACCGCACATATCTCCGACGATTGGTTTGTTAGCTTTTCAAGAAAGCTAATCTCAACAGAATAATGCTCCGTGTGCATGTCGTGGCTAGCCACCGAAGCATCCACTGGCTTGAAAGTTCCTGCTCCTACATGCAGAGTCACACACTCCCTCCCGATGCCTTTACGGTCGATGTTCCTAAGCACATCCTCCGTGAAATGCAGTCCCGCCGTAGGCGCAGCCACAGAACCCTTGTGTGTCGAATACACCGTCTGATAGCTCCTTAAATCCGACTCCTCGCTCTCTCTAGACAAGTAGGGTGGAATAGGAATCTCCCCAAAAGTCTCAAGGATATCACTAAAGTAAACACCTTCATCTTCCCAACTAAATTCAACTATAGAATATCCTCCATTGTCGTTCTGTTTACTCGCATAAACAGTAATTTTTTTATTGTTGATTTCCAAGTCAGCTCTCAGTTCGCCGTGTTTCCATTTCTTCTTGTTCCCAATCATGCAAACCCATTGACAACTTTTGTTGGACGAGAATATCGATTCGTAGTCAGTAGGATAGTGCGGTTCAAGGCAGAATATCTCAATGCTTGCACCTGTCTCCTTTTTGAAAAACAAACGAGCCTTAAATACTTTTGTGTTATTATATATAAGTGTTGAGTTTTGAGGAAGTAGCGAATCAATATCATTAAACTGTAAATCTGAAATCTCTCCATCCTTCCAGCATAATAGCTTCGATTCGTCTCGTTTTGCGAGTGGGTATTTGGCAATCTTCTCCTCAGGCAGTGTGTAGTCGAAGTCGTTTATGTCGATATTTTTGAGAAACGTAGTCATAATGTACAATAGATAAAACTTTTTGCAAAGATATAAAAATAAGAGATTGAAGCTCCTGCATAAGCCCCCTTGATGCAACATAGATAACATCCTCAGTCCTCATATATCTTAGTAAAAATACTGAGTTATATTATGCTTTCTTTTCAGGTTGCATTTTTTCGATATTTTTTCTGTGTGTAAATCAGGGCATTGCGATTTTCTTTGAAATATTTTGTCGTAAAAGTTTGGAAGTAGAGAAAAGAGTCTCTATCTTTGCACCCGCTTTGAAACACAAACACCATCAGCAACGGCTGACATATTAAGGCATAAAAGCATTAATTAACAGGTGTTGAAAAGAGAGCGATAATGATCTTTGAAATTATTTTACGTAATAAAAAAAGC
>JBKECW010000010.1:0-2776 GCA_047975005.1 Bacteroidales bacterium
CAAACCATCCTTGTCTGTAACAGTTCCAGTAACCGTCTTCTTTTGAGTTTGTTGCACCTTACTCTTTACTTGAACTGGTACAGGAGACAAAATAATTGTTTTGTCTATTACTTCATATTTGATTCCTGTCTTTGCAAGAACCTTATCAAGAATTTCAAAAACTGTAGCATCCTCTACATCATAGCTTACTATCTGAGTTAAATCAATAAGTTCGTGATTATAGAAAAAGCTAAATTCACTATTCTCTTTAATCTCCTCAAGAACCTCACTCAAACGCACACTATTACCGCTAAATGTAAACTTCGTATTCTGGGCATAGCTATTGCCTACCGCCAAGAATACATTAGAGCACAACAGCAATAACGTCAGTTTCATACACAACACATTTTTTCGCTGTAACCCTTTTAATCGGGAACAGACTTTCATCCGATAAAAAAAATTCATAATTTTGCCAAGTTATTATGTTAATAATGCCGGTCTAATGCCGGATTTCTACGACCGGAGGAAATTGCCCTTTTCTCCGGTTTTTTTTATTTT
The DNA here is from genome assembly GCA_047975005.1 of Bacteroidales bacterium. Classification (GTDB taxonomy): domain Bacteria; phylum Bacteroidota; class Bacteroidia; order Bacteroidales; family Prolixibacteraceae; genus JBKEAJ01. The sequence continues at coordinate 538 of JBKECW010000010.1, forward strand.
CCTACCTCAATTGTTCTATCATCTTGCTTAAAATTTAAATTTGCACCTGTTTTTTTTATTACTTCGTAAACCTTATCAATATTGGCGTAGCGCAAGAACTCGCCTGAAAAATGCATATTCTTCAAATCTTCATCGGCAAAAACAAAATCAACGTCGTACCAGCGTCCTATGACCTTTGTTATATCGTCAAGCTTCTGATAATTAAATACAAAACGCCCATCCTTCCAAGCGGTGTATTGAGAAACATTTACCTTTCTTATATTTAAAGTCTGACTTTCTTTGTTAAACTCAGCCTGACGTCCGGGTGTGAGGACTCTCTCTTTAGTATCAGCATTGGGAGAGTTATTATTAACTGCAAGCTTGCCCTCTACTAAAGTGGTCTGGATTGTAGCATCGTCAGCATAAGCCGAGATATTAAACTCTGTTCCAAGCACTTCTATATCTATACCGTTTAGATTTACAATAAAGGAGCGATTGGCATCTTTTGCAACACTGAAATAAGCCTCCCCTTCCAGCTTTACTTTGCGCACTTCCTCAACAAATTTATTGGGAAATTCCATGCGAGAGTCTGCATTTAACCATACCTCAGTACCATCATCCAAGATTACTTTGTACTCACCTCCTCGTGGAGTTACAACTGCGATGTGTTCTACTTTCTCAATCTCTTCTTTTGATTTGATTATTGTATTGCTGTCAATTAGTATTCCTGCATCGTGGGCGAGTTTTGCTTGCTGCTGCTTGTCCATATTTTGCAAGTCTATTTTCTCTCCGTTGCTGTATTCTATAAATGCTTTAGGCTGACCAGGAGCTATTTGTAGAATATTGGTAACTACTGCATTATCAGCTGAATGCTGATTGTGCAGAAAGAACGAAAATGTAGATAGTGCAATGACGATAGAAGCGGCTATTCCCCAACGTAAGTAAACTCTTCTGATTCTTCTAACTAAAATTATTTTTGAAAACTTATCCCAAGCTCGATCTTTATCAAAAGCGTCAAATTCTTTGAGAGAGTCTGACAATTGCTCCTTATTGTTTATTGAATCAAATATGTGCTTATTGTTCTCTTTGCTGTCAATCCAGTCTTTTAGTTGTGCTGAGTCTTCGGTTGACTCCGTCCCCGTAAGATATTTTCCTATTAATGCACCTATCTTAAAAAAGTTCTTCATTCTTGTAATCTTCTAATGCTTACTATTGTCAATAGGCAATCCCCCATGACACTAATATAACGACAAGACTAAAGATTAGGACTACACGAAATTAAAAATAATTTTACAAAAGGTTAACCTTGCCATATAAAGGTCTGTCAACTAGCAATATAAAAAATAATAAGCCTTCTAAGTTTTTACGGAGAACTTTATATGCCCTAGATTTATGGGTTTTAACGGTGTTGACTGCAATACCCAATTCCTGAGCTATTTCTTCGTTATTTTTACCTGACAAAGCAAGGAGCAATACTTCTTTTCCCATCTCAGGTAGCTTATTAATCTCTTCGTAAACTATGCTATATGCTTCTTTCTTTATTATTTCATCCCAAAAGGACTGGTCAATTTCTTTTAGATGTAGGCTTTGCTTAATATATTTATCTTTCACCTTCTCATGCTTAATATAATCTAGGCACGAGTTGCGTATCGACTTGTAAAAAAAGGCTTTAACAGAATAAATGTCAGAAAAAGACTGCCGTTTCTCCCAAAACTTAAGGAAAATATCCTGAACAATATCTTCACATAAATCCGAGTCAGAGATATATTTCATAGCAAAAGAACTAAATATCGGATAATGAGCATAGAAGAAATCTTTCAGATCTATTTCTTCGCTATCTGCTAACTTTATTTTGGTATGTATTTCCGATTTAGACACGGTCAAAGTTAAGCAACTTTACTCATACCCTCAAATTAAAATATATATGGCTCGTATTTATATCATTTCCCACTTTATTCATTATAGAGCCACATCTCAGCAATTTAAATACAATCCTAATCCCTATTCAATAGGGTTCTGCCCTGCTCTACTACCGATAAAGCTCCGCTTTCACCGAGTTTGCTTACTTCAAACTCTCCTAGTAGGGCTTTAATTTCTTCTAAGTGTGCAATGTCTTCGGCATCTGACGATTGGGAAAGTTCTCCTACTAATATTCTTAGTTTCTCATAGTCTTGAACACCCTCGCGCAAGGTCTCAAATCTAATTGAGGACTTAGCATCCGGATAAGCAAAGAATGTGTCGCCGGCAGGCCAAGTTCTGA
>JBKECW010000011.1:0-27500 GCA_047975005.1 Bacteroidales bacterium
GCAGATGTACTGCTTATGCACGAATCATTGGCAGGAGAAATTAATCGAGTATTGTCGACGTTGACGGATAGGGAGAGTGATATTGTAAAGATGTTTTTTGGCATTGGTTGTCAGGAAATGACTCTCGAAGAGATTGGGGAAGAGTTTGGTCTGACACGCGAAAGAGTCCGTCAGATAAAAGAAAAAGCAATACGCCGTTTGAGGCATACGTCCAAGAGCAAGCTTCTAAAAAGCTATCTAGTATAATAATAAAAGATCTTAATCTAGAAATGCCGGATATAAAATCAATATATCCGGCATTTTTTTTGCATAGTCTTCTTCTGTATAGTATAATTCAAATTTATCAAGCCATAGGCGCATGGTGATGCGTTCTAACAAATATATGTACTCGTTACTTACCAGTTGCAAATCCGAGAGAAAAAGAGGATACATATGTAACATGTATATTTGATACAAGTGCATAAAGATGTATACAAGCATTGCTAGTTCAGTGTATACATTTCTATTCACTGGAATAATACAGTACAAATATGTATCGCTCGTATTTATACCTAGACTCGAACAAGTTTTTCTTATTTTGTATACAAGCTACTCAATCCATACAATTACTTATTTCTGATGTATCTGCTTACAAGTACCCACTCTGAATAACACATGCAATAGTTCCCTTTATTTATGCATAATAGGCGATATTTCTGATTGAGCAAGGACTCTTATAAGAAACATTCACCAATTCAAAATAGAGTGTCTAAAGTAAAACTGTAGTTATTTAGTGTAATTTGATGTATATTAGTAGTATAGGTCTTCGTGTAAGCAGAAGAGTGCCCGATAATTAAGAAATAAATACACTTTATATCAAGTTGTGCATTAGTATAGAGTTGTATTGCTCTGGTTATAAGCATACTGATTAAATGTTAAATTCTTTCTGTACGATTGAGATATTTGAGATGTATTCGATCTTTATTAGCCGCCAGTCTGTATACAAAAGAAGACGTTGCCGGATGAGAGGCAAAAGAGTGGCAATACATTTGTGTACAAATTTTGTATAGATATCGATACTCTATTTTGAAATGTAAATTTATTTGTTTAGATTTGTAACGTGTTTTAGAATTGATATTGGAACACTATTTATCAAACTGATGAAATGATCTAATAAAGCGATAAACCTTGCTTAGACATAAAAAAAAGAACCAGTTATATTGGCTATATACAGAACAGAAAAATATAAACAGATGGAAGAAAGATTAGCTAAAATACTAGAGGATAGGGCAATTAGTTCGACTGAATTAGCAAATAGTCTAGGGATTCAACGCTCTAATGTTTCGCATGTTTTGACTGGGCGCAACAAGCCCAGCTTTTCTTTTATTGAAAAGTTATTGTCTATTTATCCAGACATTAGTGCTGATTGGCTGATTATGGGTAGTGGGTCTATGTATAAAGCCTCAAATGCAGCAACTCCAAAAGATGATTTGTTAAATATTGCTGATAGTCAGAGTGTTGCTAATAATACTAGTGTGGAACTAAATTCCTCCAAGTTAAACTTTAATGGAACCGAAATTAAGCAGTCTCTTTCAGCAACTCCTGAGAAGCAGTTAAGTTCACCTGTCGAGTCAAAAAGTGAGAGTATTGCAACTGGAGCTGTTAAAAAATCCATTGATAATGACACGCCTAATTCTATGTTTTTGGATAAAGAAAAGGCTACTAACAAAGAAATCGACAAGATTGTAATCTTCTATAAGGATAATACCTTTGATCTCTATCAATAGTATTGCGCTTGTAATTAGAGTGTTGCGTGTGATTGATATTAATGGTAATACACAAACGGTCTTGTATACATTTGTGTACAAGACCGTTTGTGTATTATTTATGCACTTGTCAGTGTGCTTGATTGTTTTATTGATCTTACATAATCCTTTTTAATATTTCTGGTATTTCTGATGGGATGTTAGCTACCTCGACTCCACATTCTTTTAAGGTTGTTATTTTGCTTTCAGCAGTACCTTCTCCGCCAGATATAATTGCTCCGGCGTGCCCCATGCGCTTGCCTTTGGGAGCAGTCTGACCGGCGATAAAGCTGACAACAGGCTTGCTGACATTTGATTTTATGAAGCGAGCTGCTTCTTCTTCTGCATCTCCGCCAATCTCGCCAATCATGACAATAGCATCGGTGTCAGGGTCATTCTCAAACATATATAGTAAGTCTTTGAAATAAAGCCCTGCGACTGGATCTCCTCCTATTCCGATGCAAGTTGACTGACCTATTTCATATTCAGTGAGTAGGTTTACCACCTCATAAGTTAGTGTTCCACTTCTAGATATTAGCCCAACCCTCCCTTTTTTGAATATTGCTCCGGGGAGAATACCTATAAGCGACTCTTCTACGGTAATAAGTCCTGGGCAGTTGGCTCCGATAAGCATTGTGCCATTGCGTTTAAATATGGAATTTACCCTCATCATGTCAATCACCGGTATATTTTCGCTGATGACGACAACAAGGCCTATGCCTGCACAAGATGCTTCGATTGCCGCATCGGCTGCAAATTTTGCAGGAACAAATACAATTGATGTATCAGCACCAGTCTCGGCTACAGCCTCTTCAACTCCGTTAAAAATCGGAATTCCGTCTTGATTTTGTCCTCCCTTGCCTGGAGATACGCCGGCAACGATTTGTGTGCCATACATCTTCATCTTTGAAGAGTGGAAAGCTCCGTCTCTTCCAGTAATTCCTTGAACTACAACTTTTGTGTTTTTATTTATTAGTATGCTCATTATTAGTTGTTTAGTTGTTGTTTGCTAGTTCTATTGCTCTTTTTGCTGCTTCTTCCATGCTTAATACTGTTTCCAGTCCTTTCTCTTTCAAAATGTTAAGCCCTTCTTGAGAATTTGTCCCCGACAGCCTTACCACTATTGGTATTTTACAATCTATTGTACTCAGAGCTTCTATTAATCCTTTAGCGACATCATCACAGCGAGTTATGCCCCCAAATATATTAATCATCAGAGACTTAACGTTTTTATCGCTAAGGATAATATTCATCGCATCTACCACTTTCTTGGGGTTGGAGCTGCCTCCGATGTCGAGAAAATTTGCGGGATTGCCACCAAAATGCTTTATAACGTCCATTGTGGTCATTGCAAGTCCGGCCCCGTTTACCATGCATCCTATTTCACCATTTAGCCTTATAAAAGATAAGCCTTTATCTTTTGCACTAAGCTCAATTTTCTCGTCTTCGTCGGGTTCTCGCATTTTTTCAATGTCGATTTGTCTATAAAGAGCATTCTCGTCAAAATTCATCTTGCCGTCTATGGCATACAGATTGCCATTGGGCGTTTGTATAAGAGGATTTACCTCTGCAAGCGTAGCGTCTTTATCGGTATATAGTTTATAAAGTTTTGTGACTATGTTGACAAATTGATTTACTAGTTTTGAATCATCGAAAATAGAATATGCAATATCTCGAATCTGAAATGGAAATATTCCAATTAATGGGTCTATGTCAAGTTTTATTATTTTGTCTGGGGTGTTTTTTGCCACGTCTTCGATGTCTACACCTCCTTCAGCACTTACCATAAGAGTTATATTCTTGCTGTTTCGGTTGTTGATAAAGCCTAGGTAAAACTCTCGTTCAATATCCTTTGCTGGAGTAACAAGAACTTTGTCGACTTCATACCCTTTGATATCCATGCCTAATATTTTGCAGACAACCTCGTTAAGCTCTTCGGCATTAAAAGCCAGTTTGACACCGCCTGCCTTACCTCGTCCTCCTGTATGTACCTGAGCTTTAATCACTACGGGGAATCCGTATTTTTCGGCAGCCTCTTTTGCCTCAGCGAGTGTGTGGCATAATGAACTTGATGGAACAGGCATCTGATACTCGACAAACAGAGCTCTGGCCTGATATTCATGTATTTTCATAATGAACAAGTTTTTGTTATGAGTTTGTATTTTCTCATGTTTAAAAATAAAAGAACTAATTGTAAAGGTATTTTTTTTATTTGGAAAATCAAATTCGTATCTTTGAGAAAAATTTATTTGATGTTAGAAAAAATCGAAAAAACAATAGAGCAAGAAGTAAATGCAGTTAAGAATATACCTATATCCAATAGTTACGAACAGGTTGTAGACATACTGTGTAAGCGCATACATGAAGATGGTGGTAAAATTGTTGCAAGTGGAGTTGGTAAGGCAGGGCAAATAGCACTGAATATGGCTACCACATTTAGCTCTACAGGAACACCTGCAATTTTTTTGCATCCTACAGAGGCTCAGCATGGCGACTTGGGAGTAATGCAAAAAAATGATGTGCTGCTTGCAGTTTCTAATTCGGGTAAAACTCGTGAAATTTTAGAGTTAATACCATTGGCAAAGCGATTGATACCTGGAATGCCTATTATTGCTATTACCAGCAATGAAGAGTCAGAGTTGGCTGAATTGGCAGACATTGTCTTGTTGACAGGAAATCCTAAGGAAGTCTGTAGACTAGGATTAACGCCATCGGCATCAATGACTGTTATGAACGTGATAGGAGACATACTGGTGGTTTTGATGAGTGATCGAATTGGTTTTTCCCATGAGGATTATTCAAAGCGACACCACGGTGGGTATCTTGGTTCAAAAGCAAGAGAGAGTATTAGTTAGTAATAGCAGAAAGTTCTGTGTGTAGTATAGAATGTGATGCAACATATTGTTTGTCATAATAAATGACAGACTTGCTTTCTAAAAATGTTTAATAGTCGGCAGACTTTATAATAATAACACATGATATTGGATAGTCAAAATACAATCGGTCTAGTGATAGACCTTCAGGAGCGCATTGTTTCTGCTATGAGTAACCGTGACGAGGTGTTGGCAAATAGTGCTAAGCTCGTGTCCGGATTGAATATACTCGGCATAGAGTGCCTTGTAAGTCAGCAGTATACAAAAGGTTTAGGAGATACATTATCAGAGATAAGCAGTATCTTTCAGCAGTTTAGTTTTATAGACAAAAAGGAGTTTAGCTGCATGCAGAACAAGGAGTTTGGCGAAAAGTTAAAGGCAAATTCCGGAATTAAAAATATTATTATTTGCGGAGTTGAGGCTCACGTGTGTGTATTGCAGACTGCCGTAGACTTGAAGCAGGCAGACTACAATCCGATAGTTGTAGTAGATTGTATTGACTCGCGACGAAGCTATGACAAAACGTATGCCATAGAGCGTTTTAAGCACGAGGGTATACATCTTGCAACGTATGAGTCAGTGCTGTTTGAAATTGTTAAAACCGCTGGTCATGATAGGTTTAGAGATATTTCAAAGTTGATAAAGTGATTTTTATCATTAGGAGAAGAAATCAAACAAATTAATATAAATAAAATGAAATTTCAGAATTTATTAGTATTGGCTATTATCCTTTTAGGTATGACCTTTACGGCGTGTCAGCCTGAGCAGATCGCAAGCGGGGTCAGTATTGTTCCTGCACCACAGCAGGTCCAGATGCAGAAGGGTAGCATTCAGCTAAAACAGGAAATCGGTGTAAGTGCACAAGGAAAGGGATTGTCGGAAGTTGTTGCTGTCTTCAATGAGGAGCTGAAAAAGTATACATCCTTTTCGGCAATTGAAAGTGCCGAAGGCGTGCAAGTCTATTTGGACTTGTCGTTAAATTCTTCAAATTCAGAGGCCTATGCTTTGAGTATTACTAAGAAGGATATTAAAATAACAGCTTCTAGTCAAGCGGGAGCATTCTACGGATTGCAAAGTCTTTTGCAGATAATAATAAACAGCGACAATGGCAAGTTGCCTTGTGTTGAGATAAGCGATGCGCCACGTTATGAGTGGAGAGGATTTATGCTAGACGAGTCTAGGCACTTCTTTGGTAAAGAAGAAGTCAAACTTCTATTAGACATGATGTCATTACAAAAGATGAACAAATTTCATTGGCATCTTACCGACTCGCCGGGATGGAGAATTGAAATTAAGAAATACCCTTTGCTTGCAACAGTAGGAGGCAAAGGTAATAACACCTTTGCAGATGCACCTGCAAAGTTCTATACCCAAGAAGAAATAAAAGAAATTGTAGCCTATGCAGGCGAACGATTTATAGAGGTAATCCCAGAGATTGATATGCCGGGACATGCAGCAGCAGCTGTTCGTGCTTATCCGGAGTTTGATGGTGGAGGCTCTGCGCAACATCCTAATTTCACATTTCACCCTGCTAAAGAGGGGACATATCAGTTTTTGACAGATATATTGAGAGAAGTTTCTTTGCTGTTTCCTTCCAAATATATACATATTGGCGGAGATGAAGTGCATTTTGGCAATCAGCAGTGGGCAAAATTCCCAGAAGTGAAGGCTCTAATGAAAAAAGAGAATATGAAGAGCTTGGTTGACGTGGAGCATTATTTCTTGCATCGTATGGCAGACTCTATCAAGCAGTTGAATAAAACTGTGTTGGCATGGGATGAAGTGATAACCGCAGGGTTAAGCAATGACAATACGGTGGTGATGTGGTGGAGACATGACAGAAAGCAGTTATTAAAAAATGCCATTGAAAAAAACTACAAAGTGATAATGTGTCCTCGTAGACCTTTATACTTCGATTTTGTACAGCATGATTCACATACTGATGGTCGACGTTGGGGCGGTTTTTGTCCTGTCGAAGACGTTTATGCATTTCCTAATGATACTATGACAGGAGGCAATAGTTATGAGAGCCCTATGGTGATAGGAGTGCAGGCTAACGCATGGACAGAAGTTATACATACGACTGAGAGACTTGAATTTATGACTTTCCCACGCCTTTCGGCATTGGCAGAATCGGCATGGACAGAAGATGCAAGCAAGGACTCGGCAAATTTTAATGACAGATTAAAACAAATGTTTAATCTGTGGGACAAGATGGATATTAGTTATTTTAATCCATTTGATGTAGAAAGCACTCCGGAAATAAAAGGACCTAAGAAAGGGGAGTGGTTTGACCAATAGTTAGAGACAATAGCTCTTCTTCTTAGTAGTAAACTTGCTATTGCCCAATATATACAGTAATAGCAAGTTTTTTTTTATTAGATATAGCAACGTTTATCTGTTTCCCCAAAATAAAAATAAATGAATATACAAGAACTAGTACGTAGCAACATCCTTAGTCTAAAACCTTATTCATCGGCTCGCGATGAGTTTGACGGTAGCGCACATTGCTTTCTCGATGCCAACGAAAATCCACTGGTTGTATCTTATAACAGATATCCAGACCCTCATCAAAAAGCTCTGAAAGAGCGTATTGCAGAAATCAAAAATGTAAAAAAACAAAATATTTTTTTAGGTAATGGTAGCGACGAGGCAATAGACTTGCTTGTAGCCGTTTTTTGTGAACCCCAAACGGATAATATAGTATCAATAATGCCATCGTATGGAATGTATAAAGTAGTTGCTGACTGTCGTAATGTGGAGTTTAGAGGAGCGATGCTGAATGAAGATTTTTCTTTAAATATGCTTAATATTAAGCATATTATAGACGACAAGACCAAGATGATATTTTTCTGCTCGCCCAATAATCCATCAGGATCTTTGCTTGACAGAAATGAGATATTAAGTTTTGCCAAAAATTTTGAGGGGATTGTGGTCATAGACGAAGCTTATATAGACTTTGCCGACAGCAAGAGCTTTATTGCCGACATGGAAAGCTACGATAATATTGTCGTATTGCAGACCTTTTCTAAGGCGTGGGGCTTGGCAGGCATCCGGCTGGGAGTCGCATTTGCGCACAAGGATATAATCAGTATTCTCGACAAGGTGAAATACCCCTACAATATTAATCAGCTCACGCAAGAGTACGCTATAAAACAGCTAGATAGAGTAGAGGAGTGTAAAAATAACATCCAAACACTCAACGCCGAAAGAGTAAGGCTGGCAAGGGTCTTGGACAGCTTTAACTTTGTGAAAAAGGTATACCCCTCAGACTCGAACTTTCTACTTGTGGAGGTCGATGATGCTAATAAAATGTACAAGTACCTTCTTGAAAATGGGATTATTGTCAGAAATCGAACAAACGTGCCCTTGTGTCATAACTGCATAAGAATAACGATAGGAACGACATCCGAAAATAATATGCTTATAGAACTTTTGAAGAAAAATCAATGAAAAAAAAAGTATTATTTATAGATAGAGACGGCACTATTATTCAGGAGCCAAAAGATTTTCAGATAGACTCTCTGGATAAATTTAATTTTGTGCCTAAGGCAATTTCAAATCTTAGGAAAGTAGCCGAATTAAAGGAATATGTTTTGGTTCTAGTATCCAATCAGGATGCTTTGGGAACTGATGCTTTTCCCCTTGATGCGTTTGAAGCTCCTCAAAAGCTGATGCTCGACACGCTTGCCGGTGAGGGGTTTGTGTTTGACGATATTCTGATTGACAAATCTACACCTGAAGAAAACAGCCCTGACAGAAAACCTGGTACGGGTATGCTGACAGAGTATCTTAATGGCGACTACGACCTTGCAAACAGTTACGTCATAGGCGACAGGCTCACTGACGTGCAACTTGCACAAAATTTAGCTTGCAAGGCTATACTCATATCTAATGATGACACTCAGCTTAAAAACAGCGAATTAGAACAAACATGTGTATTATGCACAACAAACTGGGATGAAATATACGAGACTATAGCACTCCCGACAAGAAATGTAAAACGTACTAGAAATACCAACGAGACTAAAATCGATATCACACTCAACATAGATGGTACGGGACAATCAACTATTTCTACAGGATTGAAATTTTTTGACCATATGCTCGACCAATTGGCTCGACATTCCGAAAGCGATATGGAGCTGGTTTGCAAAGGCGATCTTGATGTTGACGAACATCACACAATAGAGGATGTGGCAATAGTTGTGGGCGAAGCATTCCAGCAAGCAGTTGGTGACAAGGCAGGCATGGAACGCTACGGTTTTTTTCTGCCTATGGATGACTGTAATGCACAGGTAGCAATTGACTTTGGTGGTCGAGCGTGGATAAATTGGGATGCTGAATTTAGGCGGGAATATATTGGTGACATGCCAACAGAAATGATTTATCACTTTTTCAAGTCCTTCTCCGACTCAGCCCGCTGCAATCTATACATAAAGGCAGATGGTGAAAATGAACATCACAAGCTGGAAGCAATATTTAAGGCTCTTGCTAAATCAATAAAAATGGCAAAAAAACGTAATCCCGACAGAATGATACTGCCTAGCACAAAAGGGAAACTTTAATTTAGAAATTATCATTCTTGAAATGATTGATGATTAAGTTATTTATGCTTTACTAAGATAGATCAACTTGCTGGAAAAGATATATGAGTGCAAGTGTGTGTGGTTTATTATCAGTATTTTGTTAGAGTCTGGTGTTAAGGATATTACAAATAATAGCATAGTAGACGAATTAAACTTGGCAAAAATTAAAATTAAATAACTACAATATAAAGTCGTATATTTGTAGTTCATAAAAATTGAAACGTAATGATTTTTTTCTTTGAAACTACCACCAAGGTAATTGTAGTTGGATCTGTTAATAGTCTAGAGACTAATACTATTGAGAAATTGGTATGGCTTTTTGGCGGAGCTACATTGGCTCAGGTCGATACATTAGACGGTTCTTTCATCGGACCTCGCAAAGAAATGATTACTCCGTGGAGTACTAATGCCGTAGAAATTGCCGAGAATATGGGTATTCAAGGCATTAAACGAATAGAGGAATTTCAGAAAGCGGATAAGTCATGTAACCACGATCCAATGCTCCAACGCAGATATGATAGACTAGACCAAAGTATTTTTGATATTGACATAAATCCAGAGCCAATAAAATACATAGATAACATCGAAGAGTATAATATTGCTGAAGGTTTGGCACTTAGCGAGGAAGAGATATCTTATTTAAAGGAAGTCTCAAAAGAACTAGGCAGGCCGCTAACAGACAGTGAGGTATTTGGTTTTTCGCAAGTAAATTCCGAGCATTGCCGACATAAAATATTTAATGGCAAGTTTGTTATTGACGGAGAAGAGAAGGAACATTCTCTATTTAAACTGATAAAAAAAACATCAGAATTAAACCATAATAGTATTGTATCAGCGTACAAAGACAATTGTTCCTTTGTAGAAGGTCCTGTTGTCGAGCAGTTTAGTCCTGTTGCTGCTGATGAAGCTAGCTATTTTGGTATCAAGGATATTGAGACAGTATTGGCACTTAAGGCTGAAACACATAACTTCCCGACTACTGTTGAGCCATTTAATGGTGCTGCCACAGGCACAGGTGGCGAGATACGCGATCGTATAGCAGGAGGGAAAGGCAGTTGGCCTGTTGCCGGGACAGCAGTTTATATGACTTCCTATGCCCGCACAGAGCCGGGCAGGAGTTTTGAATCAGAAACTCAAGCACGAAACTGGTTATATCAATCACCACTTGATATACTAATTAAGGCAAGCGATGGAGCTAGCGATTTTGGCAATAAATTTGGTCAGCCATTGATTTGTGGTTCAGTGTTTACCTTTGAACACGAAGAGAACAACAAGAAATACGGCTATGATAAGGTGATAATGCTAGCAGGAGGGATAGGCTATGGTAGAAAAGACTATGCTCTTAAGTCGACACCGCAAAAAGGGAATAGGTTAATACTCATGGGAGGCGACAACTATCGCATTGGCATGGGAGGAGGAGCAGTGTCGTCGGTAGCAACTGGCGAATACGACAATGCAATTGAGCTGAATGCCGTTCAGCGAGCCAATCCGGAGATGCAAAAGCGAGTATTCAATGCAATTCGATCCTTATGCGAAAGCGATGACAATCCTATAATATCAATACACGACCATGGAGCAGGAGGACACCTCAATTGCTTGTCGGAGCTTGTCGAAGACACAGGCGGAGTCATAGAAGTTGACAAGCTGCCTGTTGGAGACCCAACATTGTCGCTAAAGGAAATTATTGGCAACGAGTCGCAAGAGAGAATGGGTATGGTGGTTGATGGTAAGGATGTAGAAAAGATAAAAAAGATAGCATCACGCGAGCGCGCACATTGCTATGATATAGGCGAAGCAACAGGAGATATGAACTTTGTGTTTGAGAGGAAGAGTACAGGCGAAAAGCCTATCAACTGGAAACTGGAACACATGTTTGGTAGTGCACCACAGCTTACGTTAACAGACAGCACTATAAATGAGCAATTTGCGACATTGGAGTATGATGACACTAAGATAGAACAATATCTTAACCATGTGCTTAAACTAGAAGCCGTAGCATGTAAGGATTGGTTGACCAATAAAGTGGACAGGGCAGTAACCGGGAAAATAGCAACTCAGCAATGTACAGGAGAGTTGCAATTGCCACTCAACAACCTGGGAGTTATTGCTTTAGACTATCGAGGAAAGGCCGGTTATGCAACATCCTTAGGTCATTCGCCTGTTGCTGCACTTATCGATGCAAAAGAAGGCTCTAAATTAGCTATAGCAGAGTCTTTGACCAATATCGTATGGGCTCCATTAAAAGACGGGATTAAGAGTATATCGCTAAGTGCCAATTGGATGTGGCCGGCAAAGAATGACGGCGAAAATTCGAGACTGTATAGTGCAGTAGAAGGAGCTAGCAAGTTTGCATGCGAGCTGGGAATAAATATCCCAACAGGTAAAGACTCTATGTCGATGACACAAAAGTATAAAGATGATGTTGTTTATTCTCCAGGCACAGTTATAATTACAGCCTCTGGCGAGGTCTCCGATATAAAGAAAACAGTTACTCCTGAGTTTAAAGACTTAGACAACAGCAGGTTAATATATATAGAATTTACCAAATCGGGGTTTGAGCTAGGAGGCTCGTCATTTGCGCAGGTTTTAAACCAAATAGGAGATAGACTCCCGGCAATAGAAGATAGTGCATACTTTTCATTAACATTCAACACTTTACAGAGTCTGATAAAAGACGGATATATACTTGCTGGGCATGATATAAGTAGTGGAGGATTGATAACTACCTTGTTGGAAATGAGTTTTGCAGGATTTCACTTTGGACTTGATGTGGATATTGAAAGTCTCGGAGAGGCAGATGCTTGCAAAGCTTTGTTTAGTGAGAAGAGTGGAGTAGTGATACAGGTTTCAGATCTAGAGAATGTCGAGAATATACTAAAAGACAATTCTGTTTCTTATTACAATATAGGATCTATAAATAAATCAGGAAGAGCAGTTATTAAAAACCGTGACAGAATAATATTAGACTTATCAGTAGCTAAATATAGAGATGCATGGTTCTTTTCTTCGTATTTAATGGACAGAGTCCAGTCGGGAGAGAAAAAAGCGATGGAGCGTTTTGATAACTACAAAAAGAATGTCTTGAGTTATGATTTCGGTTCTTTCTCTGGCAAAAGTTCTGATTTAGGAATATCTGCCGACCGAAGAACAGAATCTATTGTAAAAGCGGCAATTATTCGCGAAAAAGGGGTGAATGGCGATAGGGAAATGGCGTATGCCATGTATCTTGCCGGTATGGATGTGAAGGATGTTCACATGACAGACCTCATAAGTGGGAGAGAGACGCTAGAGGATGTGAATATGATTGTTTTTGTGGGTGGTTTTTCCAACTCAGACGTACTTGGCTCGGCAAAAGGCTGGGCAGGAGCATTCAAATACAATGAAAAGGCACAAAAGGCCTTAGAAAACTTCTATGCTCGCAAAGATACAGTCAGCTTAGGTGTTTGCAATGGTTGCCAGTTGATGATAGAGCTTAATTTAATAAACCCGTCCCACGACAAGCGCACGCAAATGCTTCATAATGAGTCAAATAAGTTCGAGTCAGGATATGTAAATGTCACTATATCAAAGAGTAACTCTGTATTACTTAATGGATTGCAGGGAAGTCGTTTGGGAATATGGATACAACATGGCGAAGGGAAATTCTCATTACCTATGGGCAGAGCCAATTATAATATAGCTATGGAATATAGTTTTGATAAGTATCCTGGCAATCCAAACGGTTCAGATTTTAGTGTAGCCGGCATATCGTCAGACGATGGACGACATTTAGCTATGATGCCGCATCCAGAACGTAGCATTCTTCCGTGGCAATGTCCGCATTATCCATCAGATAGAAAAGATGACGAAGTAACACCATGGATTCAGATATTTACAAACGCACGAGATTGGATTATTGAGAACCAATAATAATATATCTGCAGATATTTAAAGGAGATAATGCCACACATTAATTGATTATTGAGAATAACATAAACAGCCAAAGGTCGCAATTCGTCTTTGGCTGTTTGTGTTTAGATTTAAACATATAATTGATCTGTACTTTTGTTATATAATTAATATTATGTTAAATAGGATTATTGTAAAACCATTTACGCCTTTATGCATTACCCCAATTATACGAGTAATGTTATATTTAGAACATTTTAGAATACCACTTACTTGTTGTCATTATTTGGCTATCATTTAGTAAATTATATCCCCGTCATGCGTCTTTATTTTGCCTTATAGCAGTAGTTCTGAGCTATTATTGTTCAGAAATTTTCTGTGAGTGCTACTCTAACAGAAAAGTCAGCCTTGCTAATCCCAAAGTCTAAACAGAAATTACTGTCATCAACTTTATTCCATTTTATTCTCAACCCTGTTCCTACAGCGGCATGCCAATTTTCAAAGACATATTTATTAATATCAGTAACAGATGATATATTTGCGAATATAACATATCCCCAGAATCCATTTTTAGAGATGTCTGCCCTAAATTCACTTTCAAGATAAACAAAAGCATTGCTTCTAAATCTATTTTTGGTAAATCCTCTCCCTGTTCTGCCGTATGTATCCCAGCCAATACTGGGAAGGTCAAGGTAGTGAGGATTGCCACTCACCTTTGACCAATACATAACTTTAGTTGCTATTATCTTTCTTTTGGCGTCAGATATGTCAGCATAATAACGCCCGTCAGCGTATACTGATGACCAATTACTACTTGCACCCAAGCTTGAGATGCTCCACCGATAGTCGAGTTCTATGTAGCATCCACGCGAAGCATTAACCGTATTATCTCTAGTGTCCATAAGCATCTGAATAGCAGGACCTGTAGATGTAAAGTTAGAATAGTCATAGTTTGAATATTGCATATAGTCTGTAACACTAACTCCCACCTCCTCTTCACCAATGCCTATATACTTGTCATATTGCCACCCCACCCCAAGTCGTAGATTATTGACAATACGTCTTGTAACAAATTGGTGTAGTCTAATTTGGCTATAATCGAGCAAAGACTGAGCTTTGGTGGAATTATTACTGCCTAATCCATACGTGTACTGTGGGTATATCATGAATCTGTAGTCCCCTGTCATATTGTATATATTATGCTTAAAATATACATATGATCTTATGGGAAGTACCCATTTTCCTGCAAAGTTTGTATATGGAGTTATGTTTGCGGTAGACATTTTGGTCGTATTGGGATTGCCAAGAAAAAAAGTCGTATTTAACGACACTATCAGTTGATGCTCTCCCGTTACAGAAGCTCCGGGCAATAAAGAGATGTGAACTTTTCGCGTTGTGTCTTTCGCATTGTTGTCACGTATCTTTAGCCATGACATCAGTACATCTCTGATATCCTTGTCGTCAAGGTAGTTCTGTGAATATCCTGATATACAGCATGTGAGAAGCAGGAGGCACAGTGTTATTCGCATAGGGTGATATTTGTAGTATGATGATATTTTATATTTATGTATAATTACCTTACACATCATTGTATGATAATTCATTTTACATTAACTTTGTGCTATATAAACGAATAATAATAACTAAAAGTTCTATTTAATCATGAGAAATATTTTAAAGCTGTTTATACTTGTAGTCGTTGCTACTGTAATGATTTCTTGTAGTGGAGGTAAGAAAAATACAAATACAGGAGAAGAAATAAAGTGTGAAAAATCAGGAGATGCGTGTTGCGATAAAGCAAAATCGGGCGATGTTGCACCTAACACTCTTTCAGAACAAGAAGAAAAAGAGGGATGGGAACTACTTTTTGATGGAAAGACTACAAATGGCTGGAGAGGCTATAATAAAGCTACCGTACCAACAAACTGGACAGTTGAGGATGGGGCTTTATCCTTTAAAGGCTCTGGACAAGGAGAGGCTGGAGATCAAAATGCTGGTGGTGATATTATTTACGATAAAGAGTTCAATAACTTTACGATAAAATTTGAGTGGAAAATCTCTGAGGGTGGAAATTCGGGAGTGTTCTATTTAGGAAAAGAAGTAGAAGGTTGGCCTCTTTATAAAACAGCTCCAGAATATCAGATATTGGATAATGCTAAACATCCGGATGCCAAATTGGGCAAAGACGGCAATAGACAGTCTGCATCTTTATATGACCTTATTCCGGCGGTTCCTCAGAACTCAAAGCCTGCAGGCGAGTGGAATACAGGGGAGATTATAGTTTACAGAGGCACTGTTGTACATAAACAGAATGGTGAAAATGTTTTGGAATATCACTTGTGGACAGATGACTGGAAAGCACTAGTAAAGGACAGCAAATTTCCCGGATTGAATCCAGACTGGGCAGAGGTAGCAAAAGAGGGATATTTTGGCTTGCAAGATCATGGCGACGATGTTTGGTATAGAAACATCAAGTATCTTGATATGAATTAAATAATTAACTCAAAAAGAAACACTTTAAAAGAGGGTGTCCCGCAAGGGCATCCTCTTTTAGTTTCGGTATATCGGGAATATTTCATAACCTCGCCATTTAGTATTGCATGTATCCTCCATAATGTAAATATCTTTTACTAAATTTGTGGCTTAAACAATAAAAACGAATAGCATGAGAAAGACATTATACTTGACCATAATAACATTGCTGTGTGTAAATGTACTATATGCCCAAAGTCAACTTGCACTTGACGATATTTTCAGTGGTAAGTTTTCACAGAAGAATGTCGCCGGATTTAGTTCTATGAAAGACGGCAAGGTATTCCTTAAAAAGGACGGCAAAGGAATATTGTCAAAATATAGTTTTGAAAGCGGTAAAAAACTAGAAACTTTTGTGGATTTGAGCAAGTTGAGAAACTCTCCTATTGAGGATTTTCAGAAATACGAGCTTTCAGAAGATGGTACAAAAATCATGTTTGCCGTCAACATCAAAAGCATATATAGGCGTTCGTATACAGCAGAGCACTATATTTGGAACTTTGTCAACCAAGAATGGACACGATTGTCAGAAAATGGAGCTCAGGAGGTAGCAACTTTCTCGCCAGATGGAACAAAGATAGCATTTGTAAGAAACAACAATATATTTATCAATAACTTGCGCTTCAATTCAGAGTCGCAGGTAACTTTCGATGGTAAGACAAACGAAGTAATAAACGGTAAAGGAGACTGGGAATACGAAGAAGAATTTAGCCTTAGCAATGCCATGAGTTGGTCACCCGATAGTAAATATTTGTCATTCATAAAATTTGACGAGAAGGATGTAAAAGCTTATTCATTGAGAATGTATAAAGGACTGTCTCCAGAGCTAACAGAGAACGAGCTTTATCCTCAAAATGTCTATTATAAGTATCCAAAGGCAGGCGAGAAAAACTCAGTTGCCTCTGCCTATGTTTATGAATTGATGGAAAAAAATACGATTAAAGTGAAAATTCCAGAGGGAGACAACTATATTCCTCGTTGCTTTTGGTCTCCAGATTCGAAGAATGCTGCTTTTATGGAAATGAACCGTTTTCAGAATGAACTTAAAATATATTATGCAAACCCTCTTACAGGTGATGTTAAAGTTTTACATCGAGAAACCAATAAAAGATACATTAGCGAAGATTTTCTGGACAATGTACATTTTATTAATGACGGAAGAGAGTATGTAACACTCACCGAGAAAGACGGATGGTCGCATCTATATCTCTACGATGTTAATGGAAATGAAAAAATGTGTCTGACAAAGGGAAAATACGATGTTACTCGTTTTTATGGTTATAATTCTAAAACTAACACCTATTATTATCAGGCAGCCAAGAAAACGCCGATGCAGAGAGAGGTGTATGCCGTAACTCATACAAAAAAAGGTCTAGTTGAAACACTATTAACCCCACAAGATGGCACAAACAGTGTTGAATTTTCGGCAGACTACAGCTATTATGTATTAAGACATACTTCTTTAAACAAGCCTCTAAACGTTAGCGTATACAGTATTGACGGTACTAAACTTAGAACACTTGAGGATAACGGAGAGTTGATTGATAGAATATCGGAAGCAAATCTACCCAAGAAAGAGTTTTTTAGTTTCACCAATTCTGAGGGAATTAAACTAAATGGGTGGATAATGAAACCTACAGATTTCGATAGTAACAAAAACTATCCTGTGCTAATGACCCAATATAGTGGTCCCAATTCACAGTCGGCAACAGACCGATGGTCTGTTGATTGGACAAGCTACATGGCTACTAAGGGCTATATCGTGACATGCGTCGACCCGCGAGGGACTGCTGCTAGAGGTGAAGATTTTAGAAAATGTACCTACAAAGAATTGGGAGTGCTTGAATCTGCTGACCATATTGATGCTGCAAAATATCTGGCATCACTACCCTATGTTGACAGCGAAAGAATAGCAATGTATGGATGGAGCTATGGAGGATATATGACAGCACTGACCCTTTGTCGTGCCGGAAACTCTATAAATGCCGGAGTTGCTGTTGCCCCAGTTACAAGTTGGAGATATTATGATGCAATATATACAGAAAGATATATGCAAACTCCTCAGGCGAATAAGGAGGGTTACATTAATAGCTCTGTGGCAAATTATGCAGATGGATTGACAGGCAATCTTATACTTATACATGGACTGATCGATGATAATGTGCATCCTCAAAATACTTTTGAATTAGCAGAAGTATTTACACAAAAGGGGCTTGACTTCGATATGCATATTTATACAAATAGAGATCACGGTATTTATGGTGGCAATACTAGAAAACACTTGTTTAACAAGATAATTAAATACATAGATAATAGTCTGAAATAGTATTATATCTTGTATTGCTCCTTTTTTTATTGCATATAGATGAGAATATTCCGACTTTTATTTTTGTGCGCAGTATTACCCATTTGTTTGCCATGGTCTGAGCTAACAGCTCAGACCATGATCAAAGGACTTGTCTTTGAGGAGGATGGGAAAACTCCAATTCCCTTTGCAAATGTATATGTAGAAGGAACAGGAGAAGGAGCAATTACTGATTTGGAAGGTGCATTTAAACTTGTTGATAAAACAAAAGATGTAGATACTCTAAAGGTGTCGTCTATAGGCTATACAACAGAACGTGTAGCAGTCAACAAGGAAAAAATAAACTATATCATAGTGCTTAATAATGAGGTTTTTAGCCTTAATGAATCAATTATTACTCCCGGTAATAATCCCGCTCATCCTATTATACGTAAAGCAATAGAACTCAAAGATAGGAACAACCCAAAGAACCTGCCAAATTGGAAAGCTAAAGTATATAATAAGCTACGAATGGACATAAAGAACTTTGAGCTGCCAAAGAACAAACGCTTTCAGAGAAATTTCAATTTCCTGTATGATTATGTTGACTCCACAAAAGACAAAAGCCATAAGTTTTTACCCATCCTCATAACAGAAACATCCTCCAAGGTTTATCACATCAAGGGAGAAAATTCACTTACGGAAGTTATTGAAGCCTCGCGTGCTTCAGGTATTAATCCGGAAAACATATCACAATTCACAGGGCAAGTCAACCAGGACTTAAATCCATACGCAAACTCTGTTCAGATAGGAAATCTCAACATCACGCTTCCTTTGAACAATCGCGCCCTATCCTACTACCGTTTTTTTCTTTACGATACGTCGACAATAATAAATAATGTTGAATGTTATAAAATTTCATTTTCTCCTAAATATACTCAGAGTAACACTCTCAAAGGACTGATTTGGATTGATAAGAAAGATTATGCCATTGTAAGATTAGAGGCTAAAATGCCTGAAAAGATTAACGTTAACTATGTTACTGATTTTTATGCTACATACGATTTCAGAAAACAAGATGAATATTGGATACCATACAAGCAGTTGGTTTACGTTGATTTAAATCTTACGGAAGGAAATTTTATAGATATTCCGGCACTTCTCGGATACAAAACCACCTATTATTCTGACTTGGTATTTGAAGATAATGAACATGAGATAAAGGCTTTGAAACGTATATCGACTATACATATAAACGAGGATGCTTATGAGCACAAGGAAAACGAGACCGTTTGGAAATCTTTGCGTCCTGAAGCACTGAGCTCTACTGAACAAGGCATATATGAAATGGTTGATAGTCTTAAAGAAGTGCCTTTATTCAATACGTTGGAAAATTCGGTGGAGTTTTTAACTTACGGCTACACAAAACATAATAAATTTGAGTATGGTCCCTACTACTACTTGTGGAGTAGTGATAAGGTACAAGGAAATCGCTTTCGTTTAGGAGCACGCACAACAACAAAATTTAGTGAGAAATTTAGATTTAGCGGGCATGTTGCCTATGGCATGAAAGATGAAGCATGGAAGTATGGATCTAAATTTGAATGGGTTATAAATAGAAAAAGATTCACCAAGTTTTATGTTAATTATATTAAAGACATGGAAACTATGGGACGAGGATTTGATGCTATGAGCGAAAGCAACATGCTTAATTCGCTGATAAGTCGAGACTTGAACGACAAGCTGAGTCTTACGGAAAATAAATCTATAGGATTGCAACTCGACTGGATGCGTGGTTTTTCTACAAACTTTGAAGTTGAGCACAAAGCTGTGTATGGCTCGTCTTTTGTTCCTTTTATTACTCCACAAGGAGAAAGATTAAGAAAATTTGATATAATGACCCTTAAAATATCAAACAGATTTGCATTCAAAGAAACAGAGTATGTACGAGGTTTTGATAAGCGTCGCATATCCATCAAAGGCCCTACAATGTTTGTAAATTTAGACATCGGATTTAAAGCTGTAGAAGCAGACTACGATTATCGTAAATTAGAGTTTATCTTTGCCAATAAAATAAACTCTAACCCATTCGGATATGGATTTATCTTTGCCTCAGCAGGGAAAATATGGGGAGATGTTCCTTTCCCTCTTCTAAAACTTCATGCCGGCAATGAGACCTACGTGTTTAGCAAGTTTTCTAGTAACTTAATGAATTACCAAGAATTTGCCAGCGACGAATATGTAACATTCAATTACGAGCATCATTTTCAGGGCTTCTTTTTTAATAAATTACCTTTAATTAGGAAACTAGAATTACGGGAGGTTATTGGAGGGAGAGCAGTATATGGGAGAATGAAAAATGAACACCAAAAAGATATATTATTGCCTCCTGATATGAGCACTCTGCAAGGCAAGCCTTATGTGGAAGTAAACTGTGGAATAGAGAATATTTTTAACCTTGTCAGAGTAGATGCAGTGTGGCGCTTGACACACGAGGATGCTCCAGATACTAGTAATTTTGGAATATTTGTATCTCTGAATCTGGAATTATAAAGAATAAACTTATTCGACGAATAGGTGCAAATTCAATAATTAAAGCTAAGTGTGAAGCCTACTGTCGTTTCGCCCGTGTAGTCCAATCGGTATAACTGACAGCCAATGTCAAAATCAGCAAAAAAGTTGAATGCGTCTACCTCTGCGGAAAGTCCTATTCCGTAAGAGCTCATATTAGCCGTGACAGACTGATACCACAAACGGGAAATATCGTAGGATACTTGTCCTTTTATTCTCTTGATATACAGTACTCTGCCTAGAGCTAAGTCTATGTCCCAAATCGGGAATTTGTAGCTGCCCTGCACAGTTAACATCCTGTCGTTCAAATAGTCCTTGTAGCCACGCGCATTGCGTATGTAATCGTCGTTCAAAAGGTCGCCGTTTTTATTCTGTACTCCTCCATACAGTTCAATGGCATGACGTTTTATAAAACTTGGGAGTATAAATCCGGTTTCTCCAAAAAATGTCATAGTAGAACGACTTTCAGAGATATTACTCTGCCTGTATTTTGTATTACTGCTCCTTATGCCGATATTTTTCCATGTGCCAAAGGATGATACAACATTTGAATATGGTGCATTTATAAGTACTGACCAATAAAGTCCTGCATATATACTGTGCTTGTAATTGTTTCCCTTCAAGTATTCGTTAGAGCTTTCCGGTAACGAAGCGGTCTCAAAGTCTGCATTGTCATATTTGTAACCAGCTTTTGGACGTACAGTAAAATACTTGTTGTTGTTCTGAAATATGAGTGGCAGACTGACATCCAAATCCACATCAAAGGCTTGTTGTTTAAGCGATTGCATCAGTCCGTAATTGTCATAATATCCAATGTCCCTAGCATTGCTGTATTCAATACTTGCATTGATTATAGGAGCTAATGCCATATAGCTGATATTTAGTCCTGCACGCTCTTTTTTGTTATAAAAATCATAGCCCACAAACGCTGAACTCGTCATTGTACTCAATACATTCTGGCTCAAAACGGCGAAGTTTATACCATCCTCGTCATTGCTTATTGCAGGCATGGGCATCCAACTATGGATATTTATGAGGTTTGATTTTTTATATTTTGTTATTTCCTTGCTAGCATTTTCTTTATTTGATTGTGAAAAATCTAATACCTCAGATTGATTAATTAATTTATTATAGTTATTCTGTAATTCCTTTATCTTTATTTCTTTTTCTTTAAACACTTCTCCTTTCTTAACTTGATGTCCCCTAAAGTCTCGCTCTATCACAAAGGAATTGTTGGCTGTAAGAATAGGACAGCTGGCAGTGATAAAAGGTGTATAACACAAATGCATATTTTTATTATCATCAATAGAATAAATAGCCATCCTCTCATCGCAATAGCCCGAAAAATAGATTTTGTTGCCGATAACTCTGAGATGCGACATTGCAAAATCAGAGGGTGGCAATATCTCCTCAGTTTTGCCGGTTTCAACGTCTACTTTTATTATGCTCTTGCCTTGCAGGGTCTTTGCAAAGCAGTAAACTGCACTGCCATCCTTGTTCCAAACCGGAGTTGAGAGTTGCCTTGTACCTTCTATTTTTATGTCTGTAATATGCTTTCTACCAATGGTATATACTGACAATATGCTCTCTCCTGTTTGTTTTTGCTTCACTGCCGCAAACTGTCTTTTGTCAGGATAAATGCTTGGCGAAAACAGAAAATCGTCGAAAGAGAGACGTGTTTTTTTCTCTGTTTTTATATTGTAAATATAGATTGTAGTTTTGTCGGCATGCTGCCAACGCCCCTGTTGCTCTACTGCCGTCCAAATAACAAAGTCTTGGTTGGCACTCAAATTCTCATCGTTTACATATCCGATATTTATTAACTCTTGTTCTTGCAGCTCTCCATCAAGTTTTATTTTTACTAGTTTAGATACCTTATCATAGGAACTCTTTATTGCAATAGCTTCAGTATCACTTGTCTGCCATAGGTTTGAGTATTTAATATATCTCTTACTTTTCTGAGGAATACTGTCGGGATTAATGTCAAAGTCACCATCGGTATAACGTTTGCTCCACACAGTCTTGATGCTGTCCATCGTACGATTATAAAGCTCCATCTGCCCCATGCCTATGTTGTTTTTTATATATCTGTTGAATGGCGACAGCATATAGAATTTGCGTCCCACATAGTTAGTCGTTTTATCCCACATTGCCGAGCCGTGAAGATTATTAGCATAGTTAACTAGTTGATAGCCCATGTGATAGTAGTTGGGAACAAAGTCCTTGTATGAGCCGTGAGAGGTTTTCATATAGGAATAAGTCTTATCGTGCAAGAGATTTGGCACATATTCGTTGATGAAAAATGGATTGCGACCCCTACCCGCCTTCGATAAGCGCGTTTCGGCATCTACAGCGTCGCCTTCCAAGAACCACTGAGGAACGAAAAGGCCCAAAATAGCTCCCGTAAACTGCTCTCCTGCAAGCCAATGACAGGGTTTGTATATTCCTCTGCTTAGCTCCGAAAGCTGTTGAATGTGCCTAAACTCATGTATTGCCAAGTGCTGTACCCACAGGTTGCTTGATGCATCAATGGACGGTGCAAAGTATAGCTCAGAGCGGCGGGGAGCCCACGACACCATGCCATTGCTGTATGCTGTGGCTCCATGTATTAATATCGGCATCTTTTTTAGATATGTCCCTTCTGCCCTTCTGCGCTGATACAACAAGTCGAAAGCACTTGCCCACTCTGCAGCAGAGTAGCTCAGACTATCGGAGAAAATCAGCTTGTAATCTTCGCTTTCTATTTTACTCCACTTCAATCTCGCAGGGTCTTGTCCTGTAATATAGTACTGAGCCTTGACCTCTATCTTGAAGGATAGTAATAGCGCGATAAATAAAACAGTTGTGAAATATCTTGTCATAAATCAGTTTCTCGTACTTATATTCTCTCTAATAAAGTTAACTCGCCAATACCAACTCCGACTCAACATCTATTATCTATCGGAAAAAGTATTCTCGTTTTTTTTGTCTAAAGTAAGCAAAAAACAGCATCTTCTGAAAAAGCTATCGTAAAAAATTTAATTTAATTCGCAGGTTTCAATATGTTCTGCCTGTACGGTTTTATAAGCCCATGCCCCACCCCAACTGTTGTCTGTCGGATGTACGCCACTCTGATATCATGCGCCCGACATTGAGCCGCTTTACCTGTCACAAGTACGCATACTATTGATAATGATTAAGAATACGGCATAAAAATAATGATTATGGTAATATATAATAATTGTACGCATTAAAAAAAAATCACTATACTTGCACGTTCAAAATAAAACGAAAATCATGAAAAAAAATCTATTGAGAATAACAATTATCCTGCTGAGCATCGGTATGATAAATTCATGCATTGGTCCGCAGGGAGAGCCTGGGAGAGATGGGCTTGATGGCTCAAATACAATTGGCGAAACATTAGAAATCAGTGCTAATTTCTTGGAACAATATAACTATACCGAGAGAATTACTTTAAGCCCTGCGATATACGATGGTGATGCAATATTCGTTTATTGGCGGAGTTCTGAGAATCCAAATGTATGGAGACCACTACCTTACACCGTATATTTTGAAGATGGCAATGAGTTGGATTACATGTTTGACTATACATTGAATGATGTCCAAATATATTTAGGCTTTACACACGCAAGTCCACCTGTTGATTATTCTTCAAATCAGATATTTAGGATAGTGATAATCCCAAGTCAGCTGATTCAAAGTACGACAGGTCTAAATAAAGACAGTCTAAAATATATGGAGTATAATGAATTGATAAATACTCTGAAAAACAACAATGTTAACTTTACGGAGCGCACAATAGTAGAATAATAATTTTAAGGGTAGAGGTAATTTTATTACCTTTGCACCTCATGATGGTCTCATAGTTCAAGGGATAGAATAGAAGTTTCCTAAACTTTAGATCCAGGTTCGAGTCCTGGTGAGACCACTTTCCTAAAACACACACCCTGATTAACAGGTATTGTATTATGAAGTTGTCTGGCAAAATATTATCTTTTGTACTGATGTCTCTATTCTTATTATTAGAGACGGGCATTCCTATGTACAAAAGCATGTGCTGTAAACATGACATTCACACATCTTTGTATTTTGACGAGAGTACCTGCAATCAAAACCACTCTGATTGCTGTGGGCATAGAAATAATATCTCTGACAACGCAAACTGTTGCTCGAATGATAACACTGCTAATTGCTGTAAGGACATAGACTGCAACGAACCTGCCAACGACTGCGGGAATACTAAACGAGACGTAGCTAAACTATCAATAGATATACACAACACTACCAATTTTGTCAGTATTAGCGATATTTGTCCAATGACTATTGTAGTACCTATGTGGTATTCATCGGGGTTTTTATGCCTCAACGATAATATAGCAGACAATAAGGAAAGAGACAACAACCTAATACCATATAATTACGGACGAAAGATGAAAATCTTTCTCAATCAGCTCTCTATTTCACCTCGACCTTGCTAGTGTTTTGACCAACTCTTATGGTCTTAGTTTTTTATGCTAGAATTGGAATACAAACAAACTAGTTCTTATAAAACAAGCACAGAAACTTACTTATACTCAATTAAACATCACATTAAAGCAGTCTTACATTGCACACTTAAAAGCATGCGAGTTTTATCTGATACTTAGTACAATCACGAAGTTAGATGAGATACTTTATATTAGGTGCATTTTTATTTACAATAGGAATTTATCAAACACAAGCAAAAAAGATAGAGGGTTTTGTGTATGAAAATATAAATGGCAAGAAAGAACCGCTACAAGGTGCTGCGGCGATTTGGAAAAAAGAAAAAACAGGAGCAATAACAGACGAAAACGGACGGTTCTCACTGACGCTTAGTCCAAAAAAATCAGACTATATTGTTGTGTCCTATATGGGATATAAGACAGATACGCTAACTAGCTTCGACGGAGTTTTGGATATACAGCTAGAACCTGAAACCCTTGAGGGCATAGAAGTAATTGCTAAAGACAGAGGTAACTATCTTTCAAAACTATCGACCATAACGGTCGAGAAGGTTACGGGTGCAGAATTGCATAAAGCCGCCTGCTGCAACCTCTCGGAGAGCTTTGAAACAAATGCTTCTGTAGATGTAACATACAACGATGCCGTGTCGGGGGCTAAGCAGATAAAGATGCTGGGACTATCGGGCTTATACACACAATTGCTCACCGAGAACTACCCAAACCTCAGAGGTATAGCCTCAAACTACGGACTGACATACGTGCCGGGACCATGGATGCAGTCAATACAAATATCGAAAGGGGCTTCTTCGGTGATGAATGGATACGAATCGACAACCGGACAGATAAACGTAGAATACAAAAAACCCGATGCAGAAGAATGGCTACACCTCAATGTTTTCCAAAGCCTAGACTTAGCAACAGAGTTCAACGGTATAATATCAGGGAAAATTAACGACAAACTATCTACAGGTCTGCTTGTCTACGGAAAAAACTTCCAAAATAAAGTGGATGACAACAATGACAACTTTCTCGACAGACCACTAAATCAGCAGGTGCAAGTATTCAACCGATGGAAATATACAAGCCCTAAGGGATATATGTTCCAATTTGGCGTGAAAGGTCTGTACGAAAAACGTGTGGGTGGACAAACAGACTTTGAGGAAGGAATGGAACACATTGCAAGCAATCCATACGGCGTGGAAATTACCAATAAGCGTGGAGAGTTCTTCCTGAAAGGTGGCTATACTTTCAAAAACGGAAGAAATAGTATTGCATTTATCTCAAACACCGGCTACCACGAACTAGACTCATACTACGGACTACGAAATTACGACGCTAAGGAAGCAAACGTGTACACCAATTTGGTACTGACTTCTAGTCTCGATAAGGAAGAAAAACACTCGCTCAACAGCGGTGTGAGCTTCCTTTACAACGACGTAGACAATATATTCATTAGCAACAATTTTCAACAGAGAGAAACAGTGCCGGGTGTGTTTGCAGAATATACATGGAAACCGTCGGAGACAATAACAGCAATGGCTGGTATTAGAGCTGATTTTCATAATATTTTCGGAACATTCTACACTCCTCGTTTTCATCTACGCTATCAACCCTATGAAACGCTAACCCTTAGGGGCTCTGCAGGCAAAGGATACCGAACAACTCACCTCTATGCCGACAATGCTCCCCTACTCGCTTCGGGCAGAAATTTTAATCCCCCAACTACTCCCTCGCAAGAGGAAGCATGGAATTACGGACTAAATGCCCTGCAACAATTTACTCTATGGGGACGCGACCTGTCTCTCAGTGCGGAATATTTCCGTACCGACTTCCTAAGTCAAGTGGTGGTCGACAGAGAAAGTTCACAAAGCGAAATCCTATTTTATGAGCTTGACGGAAAGTCCTTTGCCGACAATTATCAAATTGAAATGAGATACGAAGTCCTGCCTCGCCTCGATATGACGCTGGCGTACAGATATAACAATGTAAAACAGACCATAGGCAGTGAGCTGAAAGATATGCCTCTCACCAATAAATGGAAAGGTATCGCCGTGTTCAACTACACCGATAAGCTAAAGAAATGGATGTTTGACTACACAACTCAGTTTAACGGCAAAACACGAATACCCATCACACCGACAGCTAGCGAGCCAAATCCAAAAGAGCAATGGTCTGATAATTACATTATTATGAATGCTCAGATAACTAGATATTTCAGACGCTGGAATATATATGCAGGAGCGGAAAACCTTACAGCATACAGTCAGAAAAATCCAATTCTTGATTACCAAAATCCATACAGCACAAGTTTTGATGCCACTCAGATTTGGGCTCCGACACACGGAGCTAGAGTTTATGTAGGTATAAGAGTATCGCTGAATAGACAGAATTAATTTGATGATAGTAGCCAAATACAAGAACGTCATTACGAGGAATTGGCAGCAAAGCAATCTCCTACAACAAAGAACAGATTGCCCCACGCTATCGCTCGC
>JBKECW010000012.1:0-26597 GCA_047975005.1 Bacteroidales bacterium
ACAGCATACAGTCAGAAAAATCCAATTCTTGATTACCAAAATCCATACAGCACAAGTTTTGATGCCACTCAGATTTGGGCTCCGACACACGGAGCTAGAGTTTATGTAGGTATAAGAGTATCGCTGAATAGACAGAATTAATTTGATGATAGTAGCCAAATACAAGAACGTCATTACGAGGAATTGGCAGCAAAGCAATCTCCTACAACAAAGAACAGATTGCCCCACGCTATCGCTCGCGATGACAGATGACTAATAACTAATAACAGCAAAAGCATAAAGCCTATAGCTTACAGCTTATTGCAAAATTATAAACAGATGAAACGAGCCATGAGAAGAGTTCTCTCACATGAGAATTATTATATTGGCGAGATACATGTGGCAATTAAAAAACAAAATATAAACAGATGAAACAAGTATTTTTTATACTAGCTACATTGCTAGTACTCAGTGCAACAAGCACTGCAAATGCCAAAGACGACAAAAAAAGTAAGAAGAAAACCGAAATCGCCTACTTCCAAAGCAACATGCACTGCACTAGCTGCGAGGCTAAGGTGGAGGAAAAACTGAGGTTTGAAAAAGGTATGAAGGATCTAAAAGTTGATGCGCATACCAACACCATCAGGCTCGAATACAGTAACTCGAAAACTAATTCCACACATCTAAAAGAAGTTATCGAAGGAATGGGCTACGAGGCTAAGATTATCAACAAGGACGAGTACGAAAAACTCCAAGACCACGAAAACCACGAGCATTCACCTCAAGGGTCTGGGAACTGTAAATAAGTAACTAGAGTCCTTCTATAAAGCCCAATATTCGCAGAGCTTCGCAAGCCTTGATCTTGAACTTTATAGCTCAGACTCCTGATATTATGGACAGACACTAACTATTCAGCCAGAATACGCAAGTAGCCTTGCGGTCAAGTATGCACCAAGAGAATATTGAGAGATTTACAAGCCTAATTAAGCCCCTGCCAATCTAATGGCAAGGGCTTTTCTTCTAATTGGTCACACAATATATAGTTGGTATATTGCCAAATTTAAAATTTCAGACTCAGACCAAACATCACATTTGCTCCTGCCTGCGGATAAAGTCCAATGTCCTGACTCTTCTCGCCTCCATACATATACCTATACGTCCATCCGTTTGCGACATACATCTCGTTGGTAAAGTTGTTGATGGCAAAATTTAATGCCAACTGAGGAACTTTCAAAAAAGTTGGCTCATAGGAAAATATTAAATTATTGACAAAGTAAGCATCCAAACTCCTTTCGTCAGATTCTGTATTGTCGAGATATTGCTTGCCGACATACTTGGAGTCAAGGATGATTTTGAAAGTCCTAACAGGCTCTACCGTAATGGCACTACCGCCAACAACAGAAGGAGAAAAGGACATTTTGCTATTCTCGATATGCTCAACCTCCTGAGCTCCCGTGTCCCAATTGTCGATATACTCGTCAAACTTTTGGATAACGTTGTCGCTGAGAGTTAGGTTCCATCGCCACGACAAAAATTTAAAGGGCTGATAAGTGCCGTACAACTCTAAGCCCAGGCGGTAGCTATTGTCTACATTCTTCATTATATATGCACCGACATCATTGAGCTGTCCGCTCATTACCAACTGGTCGCTATAGTCCATGTAGAAAGCATTGGCATTGACCGACACCTTTGAACTGCGGTAGTGATAACCTAGCTCGTAGTCTAATAGCTTCTCGGCTTTTGGCACTCCCTCGCCTCCGGCATCCACAAAGGTAGACCTGCTCGGCTCTCTGTGTGCCAAAGCTATGGAAAACGACAAATCGGAAGAACGCGACAAATTGTAATTCAATCCAAAGCCGGGGTCAAAAAAATCATAGCTTGTTGCCATATTTACATCTCTGCCTCCATCATCCAAGATTCCTTTAATTGTATAATTTACGTGCCTATATTGCAGGCTGGCGGTTAAATCCAACTTTGTGCCAACACTCTGTTTCCAAAAACTTGTTGCATAAAAGTTCTTTTTAACTCCGGTGTTCAGATAAAAATTATCGTCGGGATTGAAATTCACACTCTCGTCTTTCACCCAGATTACCTTGCCAAAATGGTCGCCGTCATATTTATTGGCATGCAAAGAAAAATTCAGGCTTCCCGTATTATATTCAAGCACCTTAGCATCAAGCATATACCCAAAGAAATTGTTTTGTAGCCATTCCTGTTTTACCAAATTAGATTTTTCCACTGATGACGTGATATTATAATTTGCCAATTTCTTATCGTTCTTGTAGCTCTCGTAATATCCCTCGCCATATACATAATAGGCTTTGTGGTGAATTGGTATCCCAAACAACTCGTGGTCGAAATACAAATGTGCATGATGCTGCTTGTAGTTGTCGGTGTGATTATCGTAAAACCCAACTACATCGCCATTCTCATCCTTCATCTCGCCTGCCGGGTTATATCTGCGGTCTTCGTCCAATTGCGATGGAGAGATACCGTCCCATGTCTGATAAGTCTTTTCCTTTCCAAACATATACAAAGCTCCCAATTTTGATTTACCAAAGTTATAACTCGTCTTGTACAACACTGAATTTAAGTCTGAACTAGCCCTGTCGACGTAGCCGTCGGACTGAATATTGGATACTCGCAAAGAGTTTGTCCATTTGTCGGCTATTGCTCCCGACTCGACCCGCAAAGTCAGCTTACTAGTGTTGAAACTTCCATAGGCAGCATCCAAAGATACTCCAAAATCATCCACACCACCATCAGTATTGAAACCCAAACCTGCTCCAAAAGCCGTGCGGGAATTGGAAGCGGTGGTAACTCCCCGATGCACCTCCACCGACGATAGCGACGACGCAAGGTCGGGCATATTTACAAAAAACACTCCCTGCGATTCTTGGTCGTTGATGGGAACTCCATTAAGGCTGACATTGATAGAACTCACATCGCCACCTCTGATGCGAATACCTGTATATCCCACTCCGTTGCCCGCATCGGAAGTAACAACCACCGATGGCTGAGATTCCAACAGATATGTTATATCTTTTCCATAGTTGCGCTCGTCGATTTCCTCTGCATCCATCACCGAAGTATTGTGCTTGTTGATACTTTTTGTGGTAACAAGCACCTCCGAAAGCATATTGACATCGTTTTGCAGGCTTATAGATACATTCTGAGTGCCGGAGCTAATGGTTGTATCTAATGTTTCGTAGCCAATGCTTCTGAAAACAAGTCTGTTGGAGGTGTTGTCTGATTTGACCGATAAAGAAAACCGACCTTCTTTATCGCTAATTGCTGATGTCGAATTTGATTTTGAAAATATCAAAACTCCCGCAATAGGGTTTGACGCTTCATCTCTGACGGTTCCTTCGACCTTTTGCCCGTAGAGATACAGGCACTGAAACAATAGCACAAATGCTAATAATCTTTTGCTTAAATCCATTGTAAAATAAAAAAAATAATCATTAATAAAACTCTACAATGGGGTAATAAAAATTTGAGATTCAAAGCTTTACTCCCTGCGCGAGCATTATCTCGATCAGGTTATAAGGGTATGATCTCAGCCTAAAATATTAGGCACCCCTGTAATTCGTCGGCAAAGATAAGCACTATTATCTCAATTCTCCAAATCGGTTTTTTTGTCTACCTTTGCGGTAATGAATATTTTTGAACTCAAACATACTGCCAATAACAGCAAGGCTAGAGCCGGAGTGTTAACTACTGGTCACGGCGAGATCGAAACACCGATCTTTATGCCTGTTGGAACAGTCGCAACCGTCAAAGGCATACACCAACGCGACCTGAAAGAAGATATAAAGGCGCAGATAATACTCGGCAACACATACCATCTATACTTGCGTCCGGGCACTGACACTCTCGAAAAAGCCGGAGGTCTGCACAAGTTTAACGGCTGGGATGGCCCTATACTTACAGATAGCGGCGGGTTTCAGGTGTTCTCGCTCGGCGACATAAGAAAGATAACAGAAGAAGGCGTTACTTTTCAATCGCACATCGACGGTTCTAAGCATCTATTTAGCCCCGAAAGCGTGATGGATATACAAAGGAAAATTGGTGCCGATATTATTATGGCATTCGACGAGTGCACGCCCGGCGATGCCGACATTAAGTATGCCGAGAAGTCAATGAACATCACTCACCGATGGCTAGATAGATGCGTGGAGCAAATCAAAAATACCAATCCTATATATGGCTATCAGCAATATTTATTTCCAATTGTGCAAGGCTGTGTTTATCCAGAACTTCGCAAAAAGGCTGCAGAATACGTAATAAGACACGATACTGCTGGTTATGCTATCGGCGGACTGTCGGTGGGAGAACCTGTCGAAGATATGTACAAGATGACAGAGGTGGTGAATGAGATTTTACCCAAATCAAAACCTCGATACCTGATGGGCGTAGGTACACCCGAAAATATTTTGGAATCTATCGACAGAGGTGTTGACATGTTCGACTGCGTGATGCCTACTCGCAACGGACGAAACGGTATGCTATTTACGTCCGAAGGTATAATAAACATAAAAAATGCCAAGTGGAAAAACGACTTCTCTCCTATTGACGAAAACGGAATTTCATTCGTCGATACACAATATACTAAGGCATATCTGCGTCACTTAGTAAATGCAAATGAAATGCTCGGTGCGCAAATAGCAAGTCAGCACAATCTGGCGTTTTATCTATGGCTGGTAAAAGAGGCGAGGAAGCATATCATAAATGATAGTTTTAAGCAATGGAAGGACGAAATGGTGACAAAGATTACAAGAAGACTTTAAATTTATGGCAATTAGCACCGATAATCAAAAAAGTACCAAATCGCCATTTATAGGAAAGATTGACAGGTATATAATCAAGAAGTTTCTCAATACTTTTTTGTTTATTGTAGGATTGATGTGCATTCTCATAGTTGTTTTTGACTTGTCGGAAAATTATAATGATTTTGAAAAATTGCCAATCAAGGAGGTTATTATAGGGTACTATATGAATATTATTCCGTATTTGGTGAATATGCTTACTCCTCTATTTGTTTTTGTGGCGCTGATAATTTTTACCTCGCAAATGGCATCAAACTCCGAAAATATTGCCATATTTGCGGGAGGTGTGTCGTTTAGGCGTTTTCTTCGCCCGTATCTTATATCGGCATTTGTAATCTTTGCAGTTTCTTTCATTTTGGGAGTATGGATTATACCGCACGCTAATGCGAGGCGCATTAAATTTCGCCAGGAATATCAAAACGGAGCAAAAAGTGCCGGATTGGATATACACCGTCAAATCTCTCCCAACACGTATATATATATCAGTTCTTTCAACAAAAATGCTAATACTGGGTATAACTTTACATTGGAGGAGTTTGACGGTAAAGATTTAAAGTCTAAGATTTACTGCAAAAACCTAAAATGGATTAGCGCAGATAAAAAATGGAAGCTAACGAGCTATGAAGGTCGTGTGATAAGACCTGATGGAGATAGTCTTTATTCCGGCAGTTCAATAGATACAACCCTTAATATTAGCCCCGAGGATTTTGTTTCTATTAAATACCTGAATGAAACAATGACAAATAATGAATTGGAACACGAAATAGACAGACTTGCGATGAATGGTGTCCCGAATGTACTGTATAAACTAGAAAGACACAAACGTTTTGCAACTCCATTCTCGGTATTTATTCTGACTATTATTGGTGTAACTCTTTCGTTTAGACGAAGACGAGGAGGTATTGGAATGAATTTGGGGATTGGGTTTGGGTTAAGTTTTACGTATATCTTTTTAATGAGAATGACTGAAGTCTTTGCTACAAATTCCGGTCTAGATCCTGCTATTGCAGTTTGGGTACCTAACATAATATTCGCAGTAATAGCATTTGTTTTGTACCGAAAAGCAAACCTAAAATAGCTTATTGCCTTTGTGTGGCGCATAAAGTAATAATATAGGATGAAAATTAATTAGAATATTTCTAGCACCGAATGATAATAACAACGAATATAAACAATTGCCTATCAATATTGTCTCCTGATAGCGTGCCGATTGTATCTAAAAAAAGGTAAATATATGAAGCTAAATACACAAACTAAAACAGGAATAATTGTTGTAGTCATACTCATTGTCTCTATATGGGGTTTCAATTTTCTCAAAGGGTTCAACTTTGTTAATAAAAACCATTCCTATTTTGTTTTATACAACAACGTAAATGGATTGGTAAAGTCTAGCGCTGTAAAGTTACATGGTTACAGAATCGGTCAGATAAAAGATATCACCTTTTCTAACGATTCTAAAAAACCAATGCTCGTAGAAATAAATATAGAAAAAGATATTCGTCTCCCATTGGGAACATCAGCGCGCATATCAGGCAATGGAGTAATGGGAGATAAGGCAATTACAATAGTATTGGGCGAATCTGCCCAGATGCATGTATATGGAGATACCATTGTAGGAGCTATCGATGACGACTTGATGTCTATGTTAGATCCAATGAAATCGCAAGCCGAGAATGCCATAAATGCACTCACTTCGACATTAACCAATCTTAATCAGATGTTTGACGATGAGACTCAGAGTGGCATAAAACAATCTATAACTAGTCTACAACACAGTCTGGACAACATAGAAGAACTGACTGGAGGAGGGAAAGAATTTTTAGAGCAAGAAAAGGAGAAGGTCGGTAAGACGCTAGATAACATTTCCGAATTTACCGAAATGATAAATGAAAACCAGAGTGGTATAGACGAGATAATTAGCAATCTGCAAAAAACTTCTCAAGCTCTTTCATCTATTGATGTCGACAATACTTTTTCTCAGATAGACACTACCCTAGCCTCTTTTGCTAAAACGCTTGCTAATATCAATGAAGGAAATGGAAATTTGTCAATGTTAATAAAAGATAACGAATTGTACGGTAATATAAATAAGCTTAGCAAAGACTTGGATTATCTAGTTACCGATTTTAATAACAACCCCAAGAAGTATTTGAAAATATCAGCTATTAACTTTGGGAAAGATAAATTCTATGCGCCTATTCCACCGGGACACTTTGATAAATCGGTAACGTTCAAGGTGTGTATTGCTGCCGATCTGACAGAGAGCGAGTTTAGGGAAGAACTAGAAAGTTATACATCTTCAGACTCAAGGAAATGGTACTACGATTCAAAGGGGAAGTACTATTTTTTTAATACCCAAAACGACTTTGTCCAAGCATTTGCCGAACTAAAAAAAGTACAGCCTCACTTTAAAAACTCTGAAATCAAAGGATTCCAAAACGGAAAAGAGAAGGACTTGGAAAAAATAGTGCGAGAATGAACCATCCTTAAATCAAACACAGTTGATTTACAGTGCATTACCTCTTGTGCAATGATACTCAGACGATTGAGATTTTAACAATCTTTAACCGTGCTATTATCTTAGCTGATTTGTAATAAGATAGGGAATATAAATTGGAAGAGCACGTATTTCCGCCAATTATACTAGGCATTTTTGTATATATTTGTGCAAACAAAAAGGATAGGAATTGAAAAGAAATCTATAAGTTTAGGGAAGTATGAATCAGGATGCGAATATAGTTTGGGAAAAATGCCTCAAGTTTATAAAAGACAACGTAGAAACTCAAGTCTTCGAGAATTGGTTTAAGCCTATTAAACCAATTCAAATTCGTGATGGCGTTTTAACAGTACTAATTCCAAGTAGATTCTATATAGAGTTTCTAGAGGAGCATTACATGGATCTTCTGAGAACTACACTTAGAAAAGAAATAGGCTCACAAGCAAAATTGGAATACAAATATAATATTGCTAGCGATAAGGATGACGACAGCACTACCTCTTTGAATATCGACAGAACGGACCCGAGCAACAAGCCCGTATTTCAAAAATTTGGTATTGACGATACTGTTCCATTTGCTAATCATATCGTAGTGCCAGGAATAAAACCCAAAGAAGTAGACTCTTACCTAAATCCGAATCTCGATTATGACTCTTATGTAAAAGGAGAATCAAATCAGATAGCTTATGAAGCTGGATTGGCCATAGCCAGTGACCCCGCAGCCACCCCATTCAATCCTCTAATGATATATGGAGGACATGGACTAGGAAAGACTCATATTGCTAACGCCATAGGGCTAAAAATAAAAGAACTCCACCCAAACAATACTGTACTTTATATAAATGCAAATAGATTTCAGTCTCAGTATACTGACTCGGTATTAAAAAATCAGGTAAATAGTTTTTTGAACTACTATCAGATGATTGACACTCTAATACTTGATGACGTAAACGAATTTGCAGGAAAAGAAAAAACACAAGAATCGTTTTATCATATATTTAATCATCTACATCAATGTGGTAAACAGCTTATTCTGACTAGCGATAAGTCTCCTATTGAACTTCAGGGACTAAATAAAAGACTTATATCCAGATTTGGCTTGGGACTAGTTACAGAGCTATCTGTGCCAGACGAGGCGTCAAGAAAAAAAATAATTAAGCTAAAAGCAAAAAGAAGTGGTCTTAAAATACCCGAAGAAGTTCTTGATTATCTGGCACATAACATGACTACCAGTATTCGAGAGTTGGAGGGTGCAACTACTTCATTGTTAGCAATGTCGACAATGGCAAAACGCGAAATAAATATTAGTTTGGCAGAGGAGACTGTCAATAGATATGTTTCCAGAAAGAAAAAAGAATATTCTATTGATCATATAAAGAAAATCGTATGCGAACACTTCAGTATTTCTTCGGATATTCTTACTTCTAAAACTCGAAAGAGAGAGATTGTGCAGGCTCGGCAATTGGCTATGTATTTCTCAAAAAAACTAACAAGCGAATCGCTTGCCCAAATAGGCAGTACCATTGGAGGTAAAGACCACGCCACAGTTATTCATGCGTGCAAGACTATCAAAGACCTAAAAGATACGAACAAAGAAATCAAGAAAAACTACAAAGAACTAGAGCTTAAACTGCAAAGTATGTAGCGATTCGAGATGGGCGAGCAAATAACAGACAGTTACCTTACAATAGAAAAACCTACACAGGCAATATTCAAAGATAAAGGAAGCAAGTTTATAGCCTATGCCTATGCCGTAAAAACGGTAGAAGAAATAAATGAAAAATTAGCATTATTAAAATCCGAACACCACAAGGCTCGTCATCATTGCTATGCTTGGCGTTTGGGAGCAGATTTGAAAAATTTTAGGGCTAATGACGACGGCGAACCCTCCAATTCTGCCGGCAAACCAATACTAGGACAAATACAGAGCTTTGAACTTACCGATATACTAATTGTAGTGGTGCGATATTTTGGAGGCACCTTACTAGGAGTGAGTGGACTTGTTAATGCTTACAGAACTGCATCTAAAGAATCTTTGCTTGTCGCAAAGGTAATAAACAAGGAAATACACGAATTAATAAATGTTGAATTTGAATATCCTCTCCTCAATGATGTAATGCGTATTGTAAAAGAACGAAATCTTGATATTGCAAAAACTCAATACACCTCAAATTGCATCGTGTCTCTGTCTGTCAGACTCTCAGAAATAGAAAGCATATTGCAAGTATTAAACTCTATATATGGAGTGTCAGCATCTATAAAATCCTTGCAACGTGATTAAAAACGATATCAAGAAACAGTGAGAATCTCAACTCCTGTTTCGGTAACAAGCAGAGTATGCTCAAACTGGGCAGAAAGTTTACCATCCATAGTTCGTGCTGTCCATCCGTCGTCTTTGTCTAGTACTGTACGTGCTCCTCCCTCGTTAATCATTGGCTCAATAGTAAATATCATTCCGGGTAGAAACTTCGCACCAGTGCCCATTCTTTTTGAGGAGTGTTCAACATTTGGAGCCTCGTGAAACTCAATTCCCACGCCATGGCCACAATATTCATATACAACACTATAATTTTTTGCTCGAATATAGCGAGCTATAAAAAATCCGATATCCCCAAAATAACCTCCGGGTTTAACTCTGTCAATACCTAGCTTCAAAGCATGCTCGGCAGCATCAATCAAATTCTGTGCCTGCTGCCCTATTTCGCCAATACTGTACATTCTACTAGTGTCTCCAAAATACCCATCGAGAATTGCGGTAACATCAATATTGAAAATATCTCCATCTTTCAAGATTATGTCTTTCGATGGAATCCCATGACACACCACGTCGTTTGGTGATATACATGAAGATGCAGGAAAACCGTTATAACCCAGTGTCGCAGGTATCGCATTATGATCGCGTAGAAAGTTCTCTATTTTTTTATCCAGCTCTAAGGTGCTGACACCATCATATATCTCACCTGAAATATAGTCTAAACACCGAGATGCTAGGTTTCCACTTTTTCTAATGCCTTCAATTTGTTCGGCAGTTTTTATAATTATTTTACCCATGTTTGATTTAACAAATTACTATCTTTGTT
Organism: Bacteroidales bacterium; assembly: GCA_047975005.1. Classification (GTDB taxonomy): domain Bacteria; phylum Bacteroidota; class Bacteroidia; order Bacteroidales; family Prolixibacteraceae; genus JBKEAJ01. The sequence goes on from JBKECW010000012.1 coordinate 10,386, forward strand.
CAAGATTAAATAATAAAAGAATGAACGATACAAATATAAATAAACTCAGCGAATTGTTCACTATTCGTCAAGAACAAGTCGATATAAATAAAAATGCTCACATAACATCTATGCTTGACCTTTGCCTTGAATTGGCACACAAACATGCGACACAGATGGGCTTTGGCTTTGACAAACTTCAAACCCAGAATTGTTTTTGGGTACTATCGAGATTGAGGGTTTGCATTTATGAATATCCGAAATGGGAAGACACGATTAAGATTACGACCATGCCAAAGTTTGAAAAGGACATGTTTGCATATCGTGATTTTATAATAGAGACAGCAGAAGGCATTAGAGTTGCCAATATCTCATCGTCTTGGTTGATAATCTCTTCAGACGCTAAGAAAATTGTAAAGCCTATGCTAATATTGGAATCTCGAACTTACAATGAGTCATTGCACTCTGAAAACGAGGCTCCAAAACTTAGCCATAGCCTTGTTCTTAAATGTGATAATTTTAAAGCGGTGTCATTCTTTGATGTAGATATTAATGCTCATGTTAATAGTATAGCATATCTGAGGCACGCTATTGCCGCTCTTGGAATAGAGTTCTTATCGCAACATACTCTACAAGAAATATCGGTAAATTACATAAAAGAAACAACCCCGAATTCAAAGATCGGGGTTGCAATTGACAAAATAAACAGTAATATATACAAAGTTCAGGTGTATTCAGACCCTGAAACTATTGTGTGCATTTGTGAACTGAGATTTAATCAGAAAAGATGAATATTTGCAGCTTTACACTCATTTATCATTTGAGAAGACCATACACTAGATTGGACTTCTCCAATGTGTGCTTTTCGTAGAAAAAATAAACACAGGCGAGACTGCCCTATTCCTCCGCCGATAGTAAGAGGAAACTCATCATTCATCAGTTTTTTGTGCCAATATAAATTGAGTCTATCTTCAGCATTGCGAATATTCAACTGGCGCACTAATGCCTCTTTGTCTACTCTTATGCCCATAGACGATAATTCCAGACTATTTTCTAAAACCGGATTCCAAACTATAATATCGCCATTTAGACCTGCAAATCCATGTTCTGTCTCTTTGCTCCAGTCATCGTAGTCTGGCGAACGACCATCGTGTATTTGCCCATTGCTCAATACTCCCCCAATACCAATAATAAACACTGCCCCGTATTCCTTTGCAACAGCATCCTCTCGCTCTTTTGAGCTCATGTCTGGGTATCTTTGTAGTAGTTCCTCTGCCTGAATAAACTTTATCTTGGGAGGAAGTATTGGTGTAATTTGTTTCCATGACTCATAAACCAAATATTCTGTACGCAAAAGAGTGTTGTATATTTTCTCAACCATCCACTTTAAAAAATCTATATTCCTGTCACTCTCCGAGATGACACGCTCCCAGTCCCATTGGTCAACATAAACAGAGTGAATATTAGATAGTTCCTCCGAATTTCTGATTGCATTCATGTCAGTATACAAACCATAGCCCGACTCAACTCCTAAGTCGCCAAGTGTCATTCTTTTCCACTTTGCCAAGGAGTGTACAATCTCGACGTCGCAGTTATCAGCATCAGGAACATTAAAAGAAACTGCTTGCTCAACTCCATTCAAATCATCATTTATTCCCATGCCTTTTTGAACAAAAAGAGGAGCCGTTACCCTCTTTAATTTAAGTTCTGATGATAAACCTGATTCAAAAAAATCCTTTACTCTTTTTATAGCTATCTCTGTTTCCTCTAAATTTAACAGAGATTTATAACCTTTAGGTTTGATTAGCTGCATATACTTATACTTTTTATAATAAATACCACAATAAAACTACAATTGCTTGCAAATATACATATATTATTTGCAATTCCAATGTCAAATACGCCATAATGCTGTAATTTCGTTAAAATTATCATGCTGGAAATTGTGTGTGTATAACTAAGATTCGGATTACTAGGGTACTTACATTCTTTATTATTTGTAATACAAAAAATATCGTGACGGCACATAAAGACGTGAAAAAGTCTTATATTTGGCGACACATAAAATAAATGGCAAGCTCTAAAAAATGGATATCTCCCTTCCTCAATACTATCCCAGCTCCTTTATTACAATAATGTTGATTGTGATATTGGTAGTTTTTATGTCTACTCAAACACGAAGTGGCGAGACATTTCAAAATCTCTTTAGACAGTTGGTATATAGGCATGCTTTCTTTTCTTTAAGAGGTGCCGACTTAAACGCCTCTAATCATCGCAAGTTCATTTTAAATGTTTTGACTCCTTGCATAATGTTTCTTATTATTTACCAAGGCAGCAAATTATATTTTCCGGAAGTATTTACAATTATTGAAGCCAATCTGTTAATGCTTTTGTGCTTGATTGTTGTTGTATTTGTTTTCAGATATGTAATATACAGCGTGTTAGGAGTAATAAGTGATAATAGAGAACTGACAAAGCAATTTATTGAACTAAACTTCACTGCAGGGCAGTTGTTTTCGATGATATCCATCCCTTTATTAGTCTTTCTTTTCTATGCGCCACCTATTCTAAAGCTTATCAGTTTTGCCATTCTTGTGTTAGCTATGCTTGCAATCATTCTTGTACTTATGTATAGAGGTTTGTTAATTTTCGTACTCAATAAATACTCAATATTCTATTTTATTTTGTACCTTTGCGCCGTTGAAATTTTACCTGCGGCATTTTTTGCTAAATGGTTGCTGTTTTAAATACCGTTTAACCAATTCTATTGCACTTTGAAAATCAATAAAATACTGATATCGCAGCCAGAACCTAGTTCAGAGAAATCACCATATCACGACTTGGCTGAGAGGACTGGCGTAATAATAGACTTTAGACCGTTTATTCAGGTCGAAGGAGTATCAACGAAAGAGTTTAGGCAGACTCGAATACAAATATTGGAACATCAAGCAGTATTATTCTCAAGTAAAACCGCTATCGATCATTATTTTAGCATGTGCGAAAAACTGCGTATAGAAGTCCCAGACTCAATGAAGTACTATTGTATGTCCGAAGCATCAGCACACTATATGCAGAAATACGTAGTATACAGAAAAAGAAAAATTTTCTACTGCAGCACAGGCAACTTTGATGAATTGTTGAACATAATAAAGAAGCAACAGGACAAAGAAAAGACAAAAGAAAATATACTACTGCCTCTTTCGGAGATTCATAAAAATGATATTCCTAGTGTATTGACAAAAAACAAAATCAAATTCACAAAAGCGATTTTGTACCGTACTGTCAATAGCAACCTGTCAGATCTAAAGGGGACTAGCTATGATATAGTCGCATTTTTTAGCCCTGCCGGAGTAAAATCATTTATAAATAATTTTCCTGATTTTGAGCAGAACAATACAAATATAGCCGCATTTGGAAATGCAACTGCTAAAGCGGTAAAAGATGCAAAATTTAAACTGAACATCGAAGCTCCATCAAAAGAGGCTCCCTCTATGACAATGGCGTTGGAGCAGTTTATTGAAAAGCATAATAAAAAACAGACTAGCAAAAGTTGATTACAATAATAATCAGCTAGGCCCTAAAATTGAGAATGAAAAAACATGGGCTACATAAAGACGAACGCCTTCATGGAAAAAACTCTATTGACAGAGTTTTCCACGAAGGCATTTCAGTATATCGCTATCCCATAAAAGCATTTGCCCTAAAAATCGACAACGAAAACGGACTGTCGAGTATGCTGACGTCAGTGTCAAAGAGGTATTTTAAAAAGGCTGTCGACAGAAACCTGCTAAAAAGAAGAATGAGAGAAGCATATAGACTAAACAAAGACCTTTTGTCGCAAAGTGCAGACTCGTCCTGGCACATTGCATTCCTATATACATCAAAAGAAATAGAAAACTACAAACAAATAAATATTGCCGTAACTGATATATTGAGAACATTAGACAATAAATAAGATCATGATTTGTAGCAGAGGCAATACAGATGTTTAATTGTTTTTCTTTAAATTGCAGTCTCAAAATAAGAAACATAATGAATATATTATTTTCGCACATAAGCATTGCAGTATGTATCGTTCTTTGCATAGTGGCATGCAAAGAAGAAGACTTACCTCCATCTCAGGGGATGCTATATCTATCACTCGACTGTCCCTCAGGAGTAAGTGCCGACAATATATCAATAAAAGGCGTCGGAGTAGATTCGATGATTTATGATAGTATCAATTCTAAAACCTTCTTGTTGCCAATGTCCATTATTGATGACGTATTCAGATATCAAATAAATTTCAACAAGGACAGTACCAATGCAGAAATAGATTTTCTTGAGGTATACACAACAAAAGAAGAAACCTTTGACAATTATTCCGATGGCATTTATTATATTTATACAATAGACTCGTTCAGAACGACGATGAATGCCATCGATTCAGCTTTTTTTATTTATAACATTGTTGATCAAAAACAATATGAGAACATACGTCTATACTATTCTGTCGACACTACTGCTTTGTAGCATTGCCCCCTACTCTAAGGCTCAAAACAAAAGCACTGAAATATCTGAAAAAGAACAGGTAGAAATAAAAGCAAAGGAGGAAAAAGAGCCTAAATATCGCCGTTTCTTTGCTCCGAGAATAGGAACAAACCTAATGAAGCCTTTTCTGGGAATGTACACATTTGGCGACGATACAGGTTTTGAAATAATAGCAGACTACGAGTTTGCTCCAAACTGGTTTGTTGCCACAGAGTTAGGATACGAAACATTTGGCATTAAAAATTCGTACATAGACCTTGATGGAAATGGGCAATACTTCAAAATTGGTGCTAACCTTAATATCTTAAAAGACAAAAAACAGGATGCAAAAAGGCATAGCGTAGAGATAATTGCCCGATATGCTATATCATCAAACTCTCAACAGGTAAACCGCATTAGCCATTCTAATTATTGGGGAGAAGTAATCAATACAGACTATCCTAGTCAAAATATAAACGCACATTGGTGGGAGCTCGGCATCGGTCTAAAAGCTGAAATACTCAAAAATCTTTTTATGGGCTGGGAAGTGAGAGCCATGATGATGATTTCTAGTCCTGACATATATCCAGATGCCTTTAGAGTAGCGGGATTTGGACAGAAAGATTCATTCAATGTAGCTATAGGGTATAATATAATGTATCTGCTCCCATTTCATATAGGTAAAGAAAAAAGACAGGCTAAATAAAACCTGTCTTCTTTTTTTAGGTCTTTCTGCTTAAACCTCTACCAGTTCATAGCTCTTAGCTCGAAGTAAGACTGAGGGTGCAGGCAGGCAGGGCAAGTCTTGGGTGCAGCAGTACCCTCGTGGATGTATCCGCAGTTGCGGCACTTCCACATAATCTTGTCGCCACGCTTAAATACCATGCCTTTCTCAAGATTCTCGTACAAAGTGCGATAACGCTCCTCGTGTTCCTTCTCAACCTTTGCAATCATTTTGAATGCTACTGCAATCTCTTTAAAACCCTCTTCTTCTGCTATTTTCGCAAACTCAGGATAAAGGTCTGTCCACTCCTCATTTTCGCCCTCTGCAGATGCTTTAAGGTTTTCCATCGTATTGCCAATAACTCCGGCAGGATACGATGCGGTAATCTCTACCATGCCGCCTTCCAAAAATTTAAAGAAGCGTTTTGCATGTGCCTTCTCGTTGATGGCTGTTTCTTCAAAAATCTCTGCTATCTGCTCCAAGCCTTCTTGCTTAGCTACTTTTGCAAAATAGTTGTAGCGCATTCTTGCCTGAGACTCACCGGCAAATGCCTTCAATAGGTTTTGCTCTGTTCTTGTTCCTTTAATACTCATTGTTGAAACTATTACAATTTAACTTATTACGATTGTAAAATTAATGAATTCCTTTATTGAAAACAAAAAAAAGCCACATCAAATATTTAGATGTGGCTTATATTTTTTTTAATATCGTAAAGATTATTTCTTCACCTTGTCGACTATTGCTTTAAATGACTCAGGATTGTTCATTGCTAAGTCTGCTAATACCTTACGGTTAATCTCAATATTGTTTTTTGCAACTAAACCCATAAACTGAGAATAGCTCATTCCATACTGACGAACTCCTGCATTGATACGTTGTATCCACAGAGCTCTGAATTTTCTTTTCTTTACTTTTCTGTCTCTGTAGGCATATAGCATTGCTTTATCTAAAGCATTTTTTGCTACTGTCCATACATTTTTGCGACGTCCGAAGTATCCTCGGGTTAGCTTCAGTGTTCTTTTGCGTCTCGCTTTCGAAGCTACATGGTTTACTGACCTTGGCATAATTTAAATTTTAAGATGTTTAGCGCTCTTAGTTCAAGAATCTTTGGGGCTAATACATCAGTTCAACAAATAATTAATAATTGGAAAATTAGATTACTTCATACAAAGCAATAGTTTGACATTGGAAGTGCTAGTTTTGTCTACTCCTGCCCATTTTGTCAATCTACGCTTTTGCTTAGTCGTCTTCTTTGTTAGAATATGACTCTTGTAAGCATGCTTTCTTTTTAATTTCCCACTTCCGGTTAGCTTAAATCTTTTTTTTGCCCCGGAATTTGTTTTCATCTTTGGCATTGCTACTATATTTATTGTAAATAATTATTTCTCTTTACTTTCTTGGCGACATGTGTATTATCATTCGCTTGCCTTCAAGCTTTGGCATGTGGTCGAGCTTTCCGACTTCTTCCAACGCCTCAGCAAATCTCAATAACAATATCTCCCCTTTGTCCTTAAATAAGATACTGCGTCCTTTAAAGAATACATAGGCTTTAACTTTGCAACCTTCTTTTAGAAAGTTCTCAGCGTGGCGTAATTTAAAATTGAAATCATGCTCGTCAGTATTAGGACCAAAACGAACCTCTTTTACTACAACCTTAACTGCCTTTGCTTTTATCTCTTTCTGTTTCTTCTTTTGCTGATACAGATATTTTTGATAATCGACAATCTTGCATACTGGAGGGTTTGCATTCGGAGATATTTCCACCAAATCCAAGTCCTGCTCATCGGCTAACTGTAAGGCCTTTGACAAGGGATAAACCCCTGTTTCTATACCTTCACCTACCAAGCGTACTTCCTTGACCGTAATCCTCTCATTCACCCTATGCTCGGGCTCTTGCTTTCTCATCGGTCTACCACCTCGTTTCCTATTGTTGTTAATCGCTATATCCTCCTATTCTTTAAGTTAAAAAAATATTTTCGGCGCAAAGTTAAAACATTTAATCCTATTTTGCAACATTATGATAATTCATTTGCTCGTCAACCTGCTTGTGAATGAATTTTGCAAAATCGTCAAGACTCATCTTCCCTTTGTCTCCTTCCCCCTGACGCCTTACTGATACTGTCTTTTCGTCCATTTCACTTTCTCCTACTATTAGCAAATAAGGAATGCGCTTCAATTCGTTATCTCTAATCTTTCGTCCCACTTTTTCGTTGCGGTCGTCAACACAGGTTCGTATATCTCTGGTATTTAAACTTTCAGATACGCTATGAGCATATTCATTGAAACGCTCGCCAACTGGTAGAACAACCACTTGATCGGGCGACAGCCACAAAGGAAATTTACCGGCAGTGTGTTCTATCAGAACTGCCACAAATCGCTCCATCGAACCAAAAGGCGCACGATGTATCATCACCGGACGATGCTTCTGGTCGTCAGCTCCAATATACTCTAAATCAAACCTGTCTGGCAGGTTGTAGTCTACCTGTATCGTTCCCAACTGCCAACTTCTTCCTAAGGCATCCTTTATCATAAAGTCTAGTTTAGGCCCGTAGAATGCTGCTTCTCCAAGCTCTACTACGGTATTGAGACCTCGCTCCTCGCAAGCCTCTATGATTGCTTGCTCTGCCTTATCCCAGTTTTCAGACGAACCTATGTACTTTGTTGTATTCTCTGGGTCTCGTAGTGATATCTGAGCAGTATATTCTTTAAAATCAAGAGCATTGAAGATAATAAATATTATATCTATAACCTTTAAAAACTCTTCTTTCAACTGATCGGGACGGCAAAAGATGTGCGCATCGTCCTGCGTAAAGCCTCTAACGCGTGTAAGCCCATGCAATTCGCCGCTCATCTCATAGCGGTAAACAGTCCCAAACTCTGCCATCCTTACAGGTAAGTCCCTATACGAACGAGGCTTAGAGGCATACAACTCACAGTGGTGCGGGCAGTTCATCGGCTTTAGCAGATAAGACTCGCCCTCGGCAGGTGTGAGTATGGGTTGAAACGAATCCTTACCATATTTCTCATAGTGCCCTGATTTTTTGTAAAGCTCAATATTCCCAATATGCGGTGTAATAACCTGACTATAACCATATTTCTTTTGTACCTTTTTTAGAAATATCTCTAACTGCTCGCGCAGTACTGCTCCCTTGGGAAGCCACATCGGCAGGCCTTGACCGACATTCTGAGAAAAGGTAAATAGCTCTAGCTCTTTACCTATTTTGCGGTGATCGCGCTTCTTTGCCTCTTCCAATAACACTAAATACTCTTCTAGCATTTTTTGCTTGGGGAAAGTAACTCCATAGATGCGTGTCAATTGCTTATTCTTGTCATCTCCACGCCAGTATGCTCCTGCTACTGCGGTTAGCTTAATGGCTTTTATTTGTTCCGTATTTTTTAGGTGTGGCCCTCTACATAAGTCTGTAAAATTCCCCTGCGTATAAAGCGTAATAGTTCCGTCCTCCAGCTCGCCAATTAACTCTGTCTTATATTCATCGCCTTTATCTCCAAAGAGCTTGAGAGCATCAGACTTGGAAATATTTTTTCTTGTAATATCATTTTTTTGACGTGCCAACTCAAGCATTTTATTCTCAATGACAGAAAAATCATTTTCGCTTATCGATTTCCCTTCCGGCAGGTCAATATCATAATAAAATCCGACATCAATGGTAGGACCTATCCCAAACTTAGTGCCTGGGTAAATATCCTCTATCGCTTCTGCCAACAAGTGTGCCGAAGAATGCCAAAATGCATGTTTACCGCCATCAGTTTCCCAGGTTAATATATTTACCTTTGCGTCTTTATCCAATTGCGTGGTCAAATCTCTGACTTCGCCGTCTATTTCAACTGCCAATGCGTCCTTTGCCAACTTATTGCTGATACTCCTCGCAAAGTCAAATCCGCTTATTCCCGATTCTACCTCACGTATACTGCCATCGGGTAATGTAAGTTTTATCATAATTGATTAAATCTGTTTTTCTTGCTCGCAAAGATAAGAAATTATAAACTTATCGAGTCAACAGGACGCCTAAGAAATCACAAAATTCTAAAAAACTTTGGGGGATTTTAATTGCAATGATGTTCTTTATTAAAAACATAATTGCAACATTGTTGCAATTATGTTGTATCTTTGGCAAATAATTTTTAAAACACTCAACATGAGAAAATTTAATCTACTGCCTATTATAGGCTTGTTAGCAATGCTTATTACGAGTTCTTGCAGTGAGGACGACCCAATAATCCCAAATCAAGAAGAGTTGATTACCACATTTAAGCTCACATTGACACCTGTGGATGGGGGCTCGTCTACAACTTTTTCGTTTCAAGACCTAGATGGAGATGGAGGCGAAGCACCTATTATTACAAGCGATACCCTTTCTAAAAATACCTCATACTACGGAACAATAAGCCTGTTGAATGAGACAGCAAGTCCGGCAGAAGATATAACCGAGGAAATTGAAACCGAGGCATCGGAACACCAGTTTTTCTTTTCGACATCGGTGAATGGACTAACAATCGCCTATAATGATAAGGACAGCAACAATCACCCTATTGGACTGTCTACAATGATAGCAACAACAGAGGTAGGCTCTGGCACTATAACTGTAATATTAAGACACGAGCCCGACAAAAGTGCGGACGGAGTGGCTGACGGCGATATAACAAATGCAGGAGGAGAAACAGACATAGAAGTAACTTTCGATGTGGAAGTCCGGTAAATATTTCCTCACCTGTTTTCTCTCTTTATTGCTGAATATAAGTGGTTTTACTCAAAATTGCAACTACTCGGCTTCGATTTATTTGGAGGAGCTGAAAACAGGTAAGCCTATTGCTGATGCGAATGTGTTTGTAAAAGAACTGCAAGCATGGAACTTCACTGACAAGAGTGGCTTTTCAAGAATTAAAGCTATCTGTGCAGGAGGGTATCATCTCGTTATAAGCCATATTGGATGTGAAACTTATGAGTTATATATACATATATCGGGCGATACTACATTGAACATTACTCTTGACCACAACAGTCAGATACTACACGAGGTAAATGTAGTAGGAAAAGGTAGAATAAGCTCCACACAGGACCTACAGGCTCTTAATTACGAAAGTATAACTCAAAATTCTAATGAGAATTTGGCAACTATGCTTGAAGAAATTGCGGGCATTAGCACTATTAAGAATGGTAGTGGAATATCAAAGCCTGTGATACACGGGCTTTATGGAAATAGAATCTCAATTTTGAACAATGGAATAACACAAAGCGGACAACAATGGGGGGCAGATCACAGTCCGGAAATCGACCCCTTGGTTGCAAACAGTATTTCCATCATAAAAGGTGTCGGAGCACTGGAATATCTAGGAAGTTCCTTGGGTAGCGTCATCTTGGTAGAACCAAGAAGAATAGAACCGGAGCCACATTTACATGGGAAAGGACGATACTTTTTTCAATCTAACGGATTAGGGAACGGAATAAACTTGGAACTGCAAAAGAATAGTAAAGCTATAGCTTGGAGAGCTATTGGCACATTTAAAAGGAGTGGCGACAATAAAACTCCAGACTACTACCTGCGAAACACAGGTAGCAGGGAGGCTAACTTTGCACTACAACTGGAGAAGTCGTGGACTGAAAAGCTGTATAGCGATTTGTACATAAGCTCTTTTAACGCCAAACTTGGAATATTACGAGGCTCTCATATTGGTAATATCACCGACTTAGAAGAAGCTCTAGAACGTCAAGTCCCCTTTTTTACAGAAGACAAGTTCTATTATTCCATCGATGCGCCGTCACAGAAAGTCAATCATCACCTGCTTAAACTTCACTCAAAATACACAGTCAGTGATCGGCATAACTTCGACCTGACTTATGCCGGTCAGTACAATCTTAGAAAAGAATTTGATGTACGACGAAGCGGCAGATCCAATATTCCTGCGCTAAGCCTAAAACAAATATCAAATTTTCTTGAATTGAAATATAATCATACTCCATCAGAAGTATGGAAGATAAAAAGTGGAGTTCAGGTTAATATCGTGGATAACACAAATCTACCAGAAACAGGTATACTACCGCTAATCCCTGACTACAACAGTCAGGAATACGGCTTGTTTGGTATTGCATGCAGACGCTCAGAAAAAACAAATTTGGAGTTTGGTGTACGTTATGATTTTGAACACAGAAATGTGGCTGCTATCTCTACAAGTCTTCCCAGAGAAATTATCCGATATATAAACAATTATCATAATATCAGTGCCATGGGAGGCGTAAAGCATAAATTTAATGAGCTTCTAGAAGTGGCCTACAATATTGGTTGTGCTACAAGAAATCCGGAGGTGAATGAACTTTACAGTAATGGACTACATCAGGGAGTAAGCGGCATTGAGGAAGGGGACCCGGAACTCGACAAAGAAACATCGCTTAAAAATACATTGTCTGTAAAAGGCAATATAAAAAGCAAATTATTTTTTGAAGGTCTGTTCTATTATCAAAGGATTCAAAATTATATTTATCTCAAGCCTCAGAACGAGATTCGTCTAACCATACGTGGAGCATTTCCTCTATTTAAATACGAAAAAACAAATGCCCAAATAAGCGGATTTGATTTAACTGCCACTTATAGGATAAGCGAACAGCTTAACTTGACAGGAAAATACAGCTATATAAAAGGATCTGATATTAGTAATGACATAGCCCTGATTAATATGCCGTCAAATAATATTGACGGTGCAATAAGTTATCAACTGCCAAAGGTCGGGAAGTTTCAAAATTTAGATTTCCAGATTAGCAACAAGTTCGTTTTTAAGCAGAAGAACTTACTGGCTTCTCAAGATTTTGTATCTCCTCCAGAAGCCTATAACTTGCTAGGTCTAAGGGCTTCTGCAGAGCGACAATTGCAGAAACTCAGATTAGCTGTCTCAATAAGAGCCGAAAACCTACTCAACACAACTTATCGCGAATATCTGAACAGACAACGCTACTTTGCCGACGAATTAGGGTTTAATCTAATACTCGGCATCAATATTTTATTTTAATAATTCTGTATTGCAAAAAAAACTTGAGGATTCTTGTGTAGCATTCATGTTATGAATATATTAGCAGCATGGAGAAAAAGCAAGTATTTTGAACAGAGAAATTCTCAGAAACAACGAAATGTATATATGACCTACCTGTCTTGTCGACAAGTATATCTTGTTTTCCCAAAGGGGAAGATGATTGTAAAAAAAAGGAAAGTAATAAGAACTGTCGATATGGCATCTAAGATCTTAGTACCTGACAGTTTAAAAAAAATATAAACAGATGAAAGACGATTCTCATTTTGCAAAACTACTGAGAGACCGAAAGCTAAAGGCTACCCCTACCCGCTTGAAGGTTATGTCCAGCATTTTCGAATACAAAAAAGCCATGCCAATGGCGGATATACAAAAAGCTCTTAGAGATTTCGACAGGGTAACTCTCTACCGAACCATTAACGTGCTAATGGACAATGGCATCATTCACAAGGCTCTTGTAGATAACAATGAAACTTACTATGCAATATGCAACAACAAGTGTTCTCCTTCTTGCCATCTGCACCAACACGTACATTTTAAATGTACTAATTGCCACACCGTAACATGTGTGCAGACTAAAAGTCCAATAACATTTGCCATTCCCAATCATGTAATAGACAGCTTTGATATTGAAGCAACGGGATTGTGTGCGTCTTGCAAGAATAATTCTTGCTAATCTGCTGGTAGTTATTATTGATGTGACCGGTAGTCATCGAATTAGCATATTTCTCAGCTCCAGAACTATTAAGAAGGCAAGGCGTGTTCCACGTGTTGTTAAGGACCTTGCCGGAATGAACAAAATGCTTTGCGTATTTCAGCCTGTAATTTATTCAAAATCAGAGATAACACCTTGGAAGATTAGGCTAAAACAACCGACCGCAAAAATCACAAAAAACAGCAAATTGATGCTTTAGCAATTGTTTTAGCACTCTATCCTACTCCTTCTATTTTCGTCTCTGTGTTACTGCTAGTTTGTGTGCCTCTAGGGTTTCGGCCTCTGCCATTATTTCTACGGCTTCTCCCAATGTTCCCTTTATTGCATCCTTGCTGATATGCTGTACCGTTATGTATTTGACAAAACTATCAAAACTAACTCCGCTGTATGAGCTTGCCCAGCCATGTGTAGGCAGGGTATGGTTAGTGCCAGAAGCATAATCGCCGACACTCTCAGGAGAGTAGTTGCCAAGAAAGATTGACCCTGCATTGATAATATCGTCAACAGCAGTTTCGTAGTCATTCATGGATATAATAAGATGTTCGGGTGCATAGGTATTTGAAAACTCGATCATTTCCTGCCTGTCTGACAAAATTATAATTCGAGAGTTTTCAAGAGATTTCTCCAAAAAATCTTTTCGTGATAGCATTTTCAGATGCTCCATAATCGCTTTTTCAACACTTTCTGCCATATCGCAACTATTTACAACTGCAATAGCTTGACTGTCAATGCCGTGTTCGGCTTGAGACAGCAAGTCGGCAGCTACAAACTCCGGATTTGCACTCTCGTCGGCAAGCACCAACACCTCTGAAGGTCCTGCCGGCATGTCGATGGCTACATCAGAAACAGATACCTGCTGTTTTGCCACAGTTACCCACATATTGCCGGGTCCGAAAACCTTATTAACTTTAGGAATGCTCTCCGTGCCATAAGCCATGGCAGCAATAGCCTGTGCTCCTCCTACCTTATAAACTTTTGTAATGCCCGACACTTTGGCAGCGTATAATATTGCCGGATGGATACTGCCATCAGAGTTTGGCGGAGTGCAAAGCACAATCTCTTTACAGCCTGCAATCTTTGCTGGTATTCCCAACATCAAAACCGTAGAAAACAACGGAGCTGTACCTCCCGGTACATATAGCCCTACTCGTTCTATGGCTCGGCAAATACGGCGACAGTCTACTCCGTCCATTGTATCAAGCTGTAAATCAGTCCGTTTCTGAGCGGCATGAAAGCTATGAACATTCTTGCCAGCCAAATCTATAGCGTCTTTAAGCTCGGAGGCTATCTCCGTTTCAGACCTCTTTATGTCTTCAATACTTACAATTAGAGAATTTAAATCAGCTTTTTCAAATTTCTTAGCAAAGTTTATTAATGCCTTGTCGCCATCTTCTTTTACCTTAGACAGAATATTAGCAACTTCCAGGGAAATATTGCTTTTTACTGCTTCTGACCTTCTGCACAATTTTTCCCACTGTGTCTTTGGCGGATTGTCAATTATCTGCATGATAATCAGTGTTATAAAATTAGTTTCTCAATATCTGACACTAAAATACCCTCTGCACCTATTTCTTTCAACTTATCAATAACATCCCAGAAAGATTCGTCGTCAATAACGCTGTGGACAGAGCTCCAACCATCACGTGCCAAAGGCATAACAGTAGGACTAGTCATACCCGGAAGTATCTCGATTACTTGCTCAATCTTGTCGCTAGGAATATTTAGCAATACATATTTTTTGTCTTTGGCAGACTGTACGGCATTTAATCTAAATTGCAGTTTGTCAAGTATTAGTCTCTTCTCTACACTCATGTTAGGATTGGCAAGCAACACTGCTTGAGAATACATTGTTACTTCAACCTCTTTGAGGCGATTTTTTACTAATGTTGAACCCGAACTTACAATATCAAAGATGGCATCTGACATACCAATGCTTGGAGCAACCTCCACCGACCCCGAAATCTCATGTATAGAGGCATTTATACCTTTCTTTGTAAAATAATCACTCAGTATCTTGGGATATGATGTGGCTATTATTTTTCCCTTAAACCACTCTAGACCATTATATTCCTCATCCTTAGGAATGGCTAGTGATAGACGACATTTGCCGAAGCCTAGTTCGCGTGCGACCTCGACTTTTGCGCCTTTCTCGTATAGCTCGTTCTCTCCCACCACGCCAATGTCGGCAACTCCATCCTGTACTGACAGCGGAATGTCATCGTCTCTCAAAAAAAGTACCTCCAGTGGAAAGCCCGATGCACTTGCCAATAATTTCCTACTTCCTACATCTACGCTAATACCCGCATCATCAAGTAATTTCATCGACTTCTCGTTCAGTCTGCCCTTTGCCTGTACTGCAATTCTTAGTTTCTCCATATTATTTCCAATATTAATATACTTTTATTAAAAAGCAAAAGTAATGATAATATCGGCAAAATCAAAGTTGCATGAAATGCTTGTCGGAGTAAGAAGCGTGTGCGCCCAACGACAAATCCGAGCAGGAATAGAGCCATAGTCAGGTATCCACGCCCTATCAAGCCAAACTGATAACAGAGTTTTCGTAAGAAACCCTCTGTCAGATTGTATTTTGCACTATTAATAAATGATGGATTACTTATATGTTCGGGAATATTTGGCGAGAGGGCTTGTGTTGTCGTAATCTGCCCCGTATCAATCTGTCCTGTTGGCTAAAAGTTATGTTGAACTGACTGAATAATACGTGTAGAAAGCATTGCCAAACAGTCCGATTATCAGAAGTATGAACATTCTCCATATAAAGCGTTTGCGAAAATCGATACCTTTCTTCTCAGCTCTATACATCTGTATGAAAAAACTCAAACCAAAGAGGAATGCAAAAAAAATTGATAAATCGACCCGTCACAATGTTGTCAACAAGCCATAGAACTGCGTTGTCCATCGCAGGAAAACGAGCTTCGTGCACCTCTTATGTTCGATGGCAATGGTATTCCGTAGCGCTGTATCATGTGTACAATGATTACTCCCAGCAAGGCAAAGCCTCTCAGTGCATCCAATACCTCAATGCGTTTTTGAGGTGTTGATATAAGCGTATTTTGTTCCGTAATATTCATACTTAATTTACATTTTGAATCAATGTCAGAATTAACAATATAGTTATTTGCAGCTGTCTCATTTGCTTGCCGCTAGCTTGTGTATATGTCTCTAATATCACTCACTAACAATCTCAAACTCTGCAATACCAAAGCTCTTGCCTCCCCGTGCTGAGGAT
>JBKECW010000013.1:0-19398 GCA_047975005.1 Bacteroidales bacterium
GAACCCAACTCTAAATGTTGGCGACAACAACCCGACAGCACCAACACCGCAACCGGTACCGGATATAGATTAGTAATTGTTTACTTATTTAGAGAATATAAAGAGGGTATCCCGATAAGGATACTCTCTTTTTCTTGGTGTGCCGAGCATGCTAATTTACTAGGAGGTGAAAGTGTTCTGTGGGTGGGCTTTCGCCCCTAAACATCAAACCTCTTTTTAAGCTATAGGCTGTTTATTGATACTACAACATTACAATGCTATGATGTTGCGATATAACAGCTAAACTCTAATCCTTAAACGATTCAACGATAAAACAAATAAACAATTCTACGATTCAGCATTGCAGTGTCAATATCGGCTGCTCGCTTATCGGCTGCTCGCTTAAAGCCTACTGCCTAGAGCATTTTTCAAACCCTAAACCCTAAACCGTTCAATGATTCATTGTTTTCGAGTAAGCCCCCTATAAACACGTATATATCTCCTCATGAATAGTATAGAGGCGATGGCAAGACTGATAATCAAGCCAACCCAAATGCCCATTGCTCCCATGCCAAGGGGGAAGGCAAATAGATAGCCGACAGGAGGTCCAAAGACGAAATATGCTACAAACGCTCCGCGCATTGCATAGGATACGTCTCCCATGCCTCGTAAAATACCGAGTAGTACAACCTGTAGTCCGTCGAATATCTGAAATACTCCTGCGCATATAAGCATGAGCGAGGCTATTTTTATAACTTCGGCATTATCGTTATAGAGCATCGGTATGTAGTTACGGAAGGCGAGATAGGCTAGGGCGGTGATGCACATATATGCTACAACCATGTGAATAGATGCCTTTGATGCCATGTTCATGTCATGGTAGTTCTTGTCAGAATATTGATGGGCAACTCGTATTGTTGTTGCCGAGCCGATTCCTGCTGCAAGCATATAGGTGAGGCTAGTGATGCCTAGTGCTATTTGGTGTGCCGCTTGTGCCTCTTCACTTATCCAGCCTGCCATGATGGCACTGAGGTTAAATGCCGAAACTTCCAGCAGCATCTGCACTGATATTGGCAGTCCCATTTGCCTTATTTCCCTAATCAGCTTTCTTTCCGGTCTGAACGCCATCGCCATGTGTACATAGCGTTTGTAGTGCTTGTGTATCAGCAAATATATTATGAAAGCGATAGGCATAAATATTCTGGATATTAGAGTGGCATAGCCAGCTCCGTTCAATCCTAGTCCTAAACCGTCTACGCCTAGAGTATTGAATATAAAAGGGTTTTCGACACTGGTTTTGTCAAAAATAAAGAAATAGTTTAATATAACGTTGATTACGTTGGATATCAACGTGATTATCATTGCGTATTTTGTACTGCCAACTCCCTCCATAAACTGCTTGAGTGCAGAGAAAATAATGTATGGCACTAGTGACAGCATGAGAATGTAGAAATAGGGAGTTCCCAGCCTTAGTACTTCGTGCGATTGTCCGAAATATTCAAAAAATAAGGAGGTAATATACATTAAGGCTACGATGATAATTGACGCTATTATGGAGACAAACACAGAATTATTAAGAATCTTAGAACTTTCCTTGAATTTATTTTGTGCCCATCGCTCGCCGACTAGTGGTGTGATGCCGAGAGTGAGTCCTAAGGCAATTACCATAAATACGAAATATACGGCATTGGCAAATGATGATGCGGCAAGTTCTGTTGTGCCTACTTGCCCTACCATCATATTGTCAACCTGCATTACCAATACTTGCCCGGCATTTGCCAGCATTATGGGGATGGCAATGCCGAGGTTACGTTTGTAAAACGGAGTGTATTTTTTTATATTAAAACGCATGCTGTTAGTGTCTTGTGTTTTTATGCTAAAGTGCAGATTAGGGTGGTTTGTGTTGTGCTTTCCACTTTTACATTCACCAAATTTCCTTTTGAAAGATTTTTTCTTGGGAAAACGGCTACTTTATTTTGACTAGTTCTGCCAAATAGCTGTTCATCTGATTTCTTTGAAGTGCCTTCTACAAGAACCTCAAAAGTTTTGCCTATTTCATTTTTGTTTCGCTCTTTAGATATCTCATTCTGCAATGCAATTATCTCTTCCAGTCTCTTGCTTTTCACTTCCTCGGGAACATCGTCCTCAAGTCGTTTGTGTGCATAGGTACCGGGACGTAGCGAATATTTAAACATAAATGCCGTGTCGAAACCCACCTCTCTCATTATTCTCAAAGTGTCGGCATGGTCTTCGTCAGTCTCTCCCGTAAATCCACACATCAGGTCGGTGGTAATACTGCATTCGGGCATGATTTCCCTGATTTTGGCAACACGCTCTAAATACCATTCGGAAGTATATTTTCTATTCATCGTTTTTAGAACATTGTTACTTCCTGCCTGCAAAGGGAGGTGGATGTGTTTACAGATGTTACCATGCTTTGCCATCACTGACAATAGCTTATTTGTGATATCCTTTGGGTGTGATGTTGAGTATCTGATTCTCAAAGTCTTGAACCTTTCTGCCACGTCATCCATTAAATCATAGAAACGGTAGGGTTTTCTTTCGCCTTCGGGCTGCCATTTGTAGGAATTTACATTTTGTCCGAGTAGCGTAACTTCTTTATACCCTCTGGATTCTAAGTCTTGGATTTCATTTAGTATATCTTGTGGGTCTCTGCTTCTTTCGCGCCCTCGTGTGTAGGGGACGATGCAGTAGGTGCAAAAATTGTTGCAGCCACGCATTATTGATACAAAACCCGAAATAGAGTCCTTGTCAATCCGCTGAGGTGTGATGCTGTCATAGGTTTCTATGGTCGATAGCTCTATGTTGATAGCTTCTTGCCCGTCTATTGCTTGGTCTATGAGATAGGGGATATCTCTGTATGCGTCGGGACCTGCCACCAAATCTACTACTTTCTGCTCTATCAGCTCATGTCCAATTCGCTCTGCCATGCAGCCAATTAACCCCAAAATCATATCTTTGTTTTGCTTCTTTAGGCTCTTTAGCTCTGCCAATCGTCCCCAAACTCGCTTCTCTGCATTGTCGCGAACGGAGCAAGTGTTTACTAATATCAAGTCTGCTCCAAGCGGAGTGTCGCTAATCTTGTAGTCTCTTTCTTCTATCATTGCTGCAACAACCTCGCTGTCGGCAACATTCATCTGACATCCATAAGTCTCTATGTAGTATTTCTTTGTCATTATCAGTCAATTTTACCCATGACGGGTGAGATTTGAACCGACAAAAGTACAAAATCTCCAATGATAAAAAAAAGGCAACTCGTGCGGTTAAAACAGAGCGAACCTCTTTTTTTTAGAGGTAAGCCATTTTATGCTGATTTTTATTGCATAAATAATGCTTTTGTCTTACTCAACACCTCGTCTTCATTTGGGTTTATGTCGAAAACAATATTAGGCTTGAGATAGTGTAGTTTATTGTTCTTTGCCATCAGTTTTTCGCCACCGCCTGTGATATTCAGCATAATAAGACTGTCGGGGTGTACAGTATTGTCTTTAACAGCTTGCTGCAACGATGCTACAGCTACAGCAGATGCAGGATGAATATCAATATTCTCGCACTCATTAAATATTTCCGATGCTGCTTGCAACTCGTTGTTGTGTATGCTGTATACGTCGCCATTACTGTCTTTCAATGCATCGTACAAACCGCCACTAATGGAGTATGGAGGTTTTCTGTTGGATAGTACCTTGGCGATGATTTCCTCAACCTCTAAACGAGCCTCAACGTCGTTCATTGGCAATAGCTCTCTGCTGTCTTTTTTCCATGCCATATACATTGGCAGGAAAGGCGCATTTTGCGATACCATCAATCGCATTTTGTTAGATCCATATCTGCCGTCTTCAATAAAACGCATATTGGCTTCCCATGCGGCAATAGCTCCTGTGCCGCTACCTACCGCTTGAAAGTAATACTCGGGTATTTTGCCGATTGTTGTTACGGCAGATAGTACGGTGGTAGACATACCGTCTCTACGAGCAACATTCTTTGCGCCACCTTCGGCAAGAAACTCTGCGTCCTTTACCACGATGTTGGATAGGTGTATTGCATCGAAATAGTCGCCACCACTCTTTGCTGCTATAAGTTTTACGCAGTCATTTATCGGGGTGTTAAACCATAGTGCATTGAGGTTGTCTTCGGGAACACAAAGCAAAAGTGGTATGTTGTTGTCGGAACACACTCTTGCAAACGCTCTTGCTGTATTGCCTGCTGAGGCTACCACCAATATCCTGCTTTCGTCGTCTTTCATCCTTGCACATACGGTATATGCTTCGGTTTCCTTGAACGAACACGTGCTCATGTTGGCACCGATGGCAGGATTGTAGCCGCTGAATGTAATCCATAAATTATTTAAACCTAATTTTTTGCCCAGTCCTTTGCTCTTATATGTTATCGGTGCTGACGAGCCTTCGAGGGTTCTTATTATCGGCAACCAGTCGGCAAATTTGTAAATGCTACAGTCTTTGCTGTCTATGTCGAGTTGCTTTTTGTCGTATATTGCTCTTATTAGGCTTGGTGCGTCTTCGTTTGGTGCATCAAGTGCCCAATAGCTGTCATTAAACTCTTTGTTTGTCAGTACTGATTGCAGCTTGTATTTTGTAGGTTCAATATTTAAACTCATCGGTAATATCTAATTTATGATTGTGCAAAAGTAAGATTTTTTTCGTGCTTGTGAAGTTATTTATGTTCAGAAATGAAATATAATCCTGAAGATAAGTACCCATGTAGTACGGCAGGTTCATCAGCTTATACGCTTTGCCCGCAGGCGTTGTGTGGTCGTCTATGCTAAACTAAGGTTGTTTTGCCCACCTGTCTAGCTCCTTGTAATATCAGAGGCTTACGATTATTGGAAAGTCTCCACTTCTCAAGATATTCTATTCTCTTGCGATAATGCATATTTGTCTGTTTTTGTGGTGAAAAAAATATATTTTGTAACAAAACCTAAGCATTTTTCTTAATTTTTTGTAACAAAGTTAGGGCATTTGCCTTGCAGTGCTGATTTTAAGGTTTAGGCGTTTAATCGTATATTTGTGATGATAATTGTTTAGCTGTTGAAGGTTTAGAGTCTAATAGCCAATGTCTGAATATTAAAAATACCGATAATACAAACAAATGAATAATGTTTTTCTGTTTGATCCCACATGTGAGATGGCGATAGCTAATTCATCGCCCTATTATCATCCACCTCAGAATATTGTACATTTTAGCGAACAGCTTTCGTGGCTACCAATACTACTTGCTGACGAGGCTGATTACATTATCTCAAAAAATGAATATAACGATAGACTGTCAAGTATTATTGAGAAGCTGGGGCGTAAGCTGCAGGAAATAGTGGATAGTGGGATTGATTATAGCTTTAATCGTTTTGTCCCTTGGGGCTGGAGTCCTATGATACACCACAGGTACAAGAATATTAAGAAGATGTGTGGCGACAGTTTTCACAGAATGCCTAACTCTGAATGGAGTTCGACAGTGCAGAAATACTACGAAAGGGCATTTGCTTTAGATGTTTGCAAGGGTTTGATAGATTGTAAACTGTCGAGCATTCAGTTGTTGCCTAAGACTGATTTGCCACAAGTGGTACAAAATATGGCAGAGCTTGAGAAAGTGCTGATGGACAAGCGCAAGATAATGGCAAAACTGCCTTTGAGCTCGTCGGGGCGTGGTGTTCTGAAAGTCGATGTTAATAATTTTACGGAGAATGAGCGAGGACGTGTGCGGAGAATGATAGAAATGCAGACGTATGTAACAGTGGAAAAGTATCTTGATATAAGCACCGAATTTGGAATGTTGTTTTCCTATTTTTCAGACGAGGGACTGAGGTTTCATGGTTTTTCTTTTACCCAAACACAAAATGGAAGGTATAATGGAAACTTAGTGAACCAAATTCCTAAAAACATCAGCCAAGAGCTATTGGATGAAATTCGGCAGAAGCTAGTCCCTAATATTGGCAAAGTCCTTGACGAGAGTGGACTTTTTAACAACTATAATGGTTATTTTGGTGTAGATGCCTGTGTTTACAAGGAACAGGGCGAGTTGAAACTAAATCCCTGCATGGAGATAAACCTAAGAATGACAATGGGACACATTGCTTTGGCAGCAGCCGATTTACTTGTAAGAGAGAGTAGGGCGGAGTTCAAAATTTACAGTGGAGAAAATTTTGAGTACTTTTGTAGGCAAATGCGAAACACAAAGCCCTTGCTAATGATAGATGAAAAGATTGTGTCGGGTTTTGTTTCCTTGTCTCCAGAGAGTGAGAATGCAAGGACAGGAGCATATTTACAGGTGTACAATGGCTAAGATTTAATATATGATTATAGAAATGATGGCGTTTAATTGGATGTTCGTAGTTATTCCCGTAGTGGGCGCACTAATTGGGTATATAACTAACTATATAGCTGTGAAGATGTTGTTTCATCCTCGTAAGCCAATTAACATATTAGGACTGAAAATTCAGGGTATATTTGTAAAACGTCAACAAGCAATAGCCCAGAGTATTGCACGTATGGTTGACAAGGAGTTGTTCTCGGCACAAGATGTGAAAGATATGATTGTTGATGCCGAAAATTTGGACTCTTTCAATGTCTTGTTGTCCGAGCATATTGATAATTTCGTGGACGACAAACTACCTGCGTCTTTTCCTATGTTATCATTGTTTCTGACTGGAGGTACAAAGACGAAAATAAAAGGAATTTTTAAAGAAGAAATAAAGAATATGCTTCCCGATGTGGGCGAGAGATTAGCTGACCAATTGGGAGCAAAAATAGATGTAGAAAGATTGGTGCAAGAAAGGGTTGAGAATTTCTCGGTAGACAAATTGGAAGATATGCTGTGGTCAGTGCTAAGCAATGAATTCCGCTTTATCGAGGTGATAGGTGCAGTATTGGGATTTGTCATAGGAATAGTGCAAGTAATAATACTTGTTTTTGTGTGACGGCATAATCTAGAAGAGTCATAATTTTAAACCTTTTTTTGTATTTGGAGTCTTAAATAACAGAAACCGTTGCTTAGCTTCGGCTATCCAACATAAAACATTAAACCATGAAACGATTCGGAAAAACACTTAAATCATTAGTAGTCTTTTGGGTATTTCTTTCAGTAACAATTTTGACTACAAACTCGTGTACTGCACAAAGAATGGCAGACAGAACGGCTACAGTAACAGCAAATAGCTCAGAAATTAGCGACAACCTCGATTTGAAAGCGGTAGCCTCAGTATTTGGCGATAGCGAAGACCTTGAAGATTTTGAATATAGATTGA
Source organism: Bacteroidales bacterium (assembly GCA_047975005.1). Taxonomy (GTDB): domain Bacteria; phylum Bacteroidota; class Bacteroidia; order Bacteroidales; family Prolixibacteraceae; genus JBKEAJ01. Next base: position 7,256 of record JBKECW010000013.1, read on the forward strand.
ATGATCCTGATAACAGAATATCAAATCTAGACCTTAATAGAGATGGATATGTGGATTATCTGAGAGTGGTGGAAACCTCCGAGCGAGATGCGCATGTTATTGCTATTCAGGCTGTTCTTGGTGACGACTTCTATCAGGACGTTGCCAGCATCGACGTGCAACGTGAGAATAACAGCAGAACGGTTGTTCAAGTAGTTGGAGACCCTTACATTTATGGCACAAATTATATTTATGAACCTGTATATGTGAGTCCTCCTCCATTCTTTTCTTTGTTCTGGTCGCCGGGGTATGTGTCTTGGAGTTCCAGCTTTTATTGGGGGTACTATCCACGATTTTTTACGGCATGGAGACCTTATCCGATACCATTGTACAGACGAAATGTATACACGAATATAAATGTGCATAATACTTACAACTATACAAATGTTCGCAGAAGCTCAAGATGTGCTGATATATACAGAAGTTCAGCCAGAAATGATTATGCATCAAGAAATCCGGACCGCTCGTTTAGTTCAAGAAATTCAGGAATTACAAACAGAAGTGAGTTGGCAAGAACGGCAACTTCAAGATCGGGTTCTTCTCGTTCCGGATCTGTAAGTTCAGGAAATAGATCAGGTAGAAGTTCGCGTGACGGTTCAAGGGCAACAAGCACCTCGTCAGGCAGTCGCAACTCATCGGGTTCAAGGGCAACAAGCACCTCGTCAGGTAGAAGTTCGCGTGACGGTTCAAGGGCAACAAGCACTTCGTCAGGCAGTCGCAACTCATCGGGTTCGAGAGCAACAAGCACCTCGTCAGGCAGTCGCAACTCATCGGGTTCGAGAGCAACAAGCACTTCGTCAGGCAGTCGCAACTCATCGGGTTCAAGAGCAACAAGAAGTTCCTCAAACAGAGGTTCTAGCAGCTCGTCGACCGTGCGCTCGTCGTCATCTAATAGGAGCAGAGGTGCAAGGTCTAGCTCGTCAAGTTCAAGGTCTTCAGGTTCACGCTCAAATACACGTTCGACGAGGTCTGGTTCAAGATAGTATGAACACCTTTGGTAATATATTCAGACTGACCACCTTTGGGGAGTCGCATGGTGTAGGAGTTGGTGGAGTGGTAGACGGCTGTCCACCCGGAGTGGAAGTTGATATCGACTTTATTCAGCAAGAGCTGAACAGACGAAAACCCGGACAAAGTCATATCACAACACCAAGAAAAGAAGATGACAAAGTGGAAATTCTTTCAGGTGTTTTTGAGGGGAAATCCACAGGCACTCCTATTGGTTTTGTTGTTTACAATCAAAACCAAAAGTCTAAGGACTACGATAATATCAAGAATGTTTATCGGCCTTCGCATGCCGATTATACATACGATATGAAATATGGCTTTAGGGACTATCGTGGTGGCGGTCGTTCGTCGGCACGCGAAACAATTGCAAGGGTAGTTGGCGGGGCGATAGCCAAGCAACTGCTTGACAGTCTCGGAGTTAAGGTGTGTGCTTACGTTTCGCAAGTGCATGATATAGTTTTGGATAAGCCTTATACAGAGCTGAACCTTAGTGAGATAGACTCTAATGTTGTTAGATGCCCTGACAAAAATATTGCCGACAAGATGATTGCAAAGATTGAGGAAGCAACAAAGAAACACGAATCTGTTGGCGGAATAATTAGCGGAGTGGCAAAAGGAGTTCCGACAGGCTGGGGCGAACCAGTATTCGACAAACTGCATGCACGCTTAGGCTTTGCAATGCTCGGTATAAATGCTGCCAAAGGGTTTGAGATAGGTGCAGGCTTCAATGCTACAAATATGTATGGCTCGGAACACAACGATACTTTCGTAAATAGAGAGGGCAAAATTTGTACATTGACCAATAACTCGGGCGGTGTGCAGGGTGGAATATCCAACGGCGATGATATATATTTTAATGTGGCTTTTAAGCCTATCGCAACACTACTGAAAAAGCAAAAGAGCGTAAACTCCGATGGCGAGGAGATTGAAATCACTCCCAAAGGCAGGCACGATGCCTGCGTACTGCCCCGAGCAGTACCAATAGTAGAGGCGATGACTGCCCTTGTGCTGGCAGATGCTTATCTAGAGCAAAAAAGAAATAGCTGATTAGAAGCCTGAGCTTTTGCAATTTGCATGCCTTATATAGGTTTGAAGCACTCGTTTCATCTTGATAATGTGTTGACATTAATAAGGTGAAACGAGTGCTTCTTGCTTTTTATTCCTTCGTGATATCAATTGTTATGTTCGCCGTCTTGTTTGCTCCTGCACAGCTGTCACCAGACCCCGTAGTGTAAGGTGTCGTTACACTCACCTTGTCGGGTGCTTCATTGCCATTGTCAGCTATTACCGCATTCCAGAAACTCTGTGCGTCAAAGACTCCTCCGGATATATAGTCGTTTGGATCTACGCTTGTACCTGTCGCTGTTGCTGATCCCCATGCTCCGCCATTCGAAACATAAGGCATAAGACTATTGAGTAGGTAGCCTCCTTCCTTGATATATGTTCCGCAAACCTCGATTGTTTTGTTGCCAAAAACAGCTGTTCTTCCACGACGACTCTCACTATTAATATAGATTTTGGCAGGTTCAGAGCCTACGCAGAAACCTGCTTTCTCGTAATAATAGGTAAATACTGTTGTGTTGTCGGGTTTCAGACTGCTTACAGGATAGGCTTCAGGATTGTCTATAGGTGTTCCTGTTTCGTCCCATACTGACACATCGCTAAGGTCTGAGTATGGCAGATAACTGAGCAGATTGATATTATAATCCGCATCCGACAAGCATACTTCCATTGCTAGGTCTGACATGGTGTGCGGAAGACAATCTGTGGTAATAATTATCCAAGCGCTATCTATGCACAAATCGTTTGCGGAGATGTAATACAAGGTCGAGTCTGCTCCTACAAATCCACGATTTGGAGTGTATGTTACGGTATTGTCATCTGTATTGAATACAGCCGTTCCGTTCTTTGGTTGCTTAATGCTGTCTAATGTGATGGATGACTTACTGTAAACACTATCAAGAGGAGTTGTTGTTATGGGAAGTCCATCGGTGATTGTATCGTAGTAGTTGTTAGCAATGCCATCGCAGGATATAGCTACAATGTAGTCTTCGATTTCACCGTCATCTAGAATACCTGCCGTATATGAACTATCCAACCTGTTGTCGGTACTGATGCGGATACGCATTGCAATTTCTGAAACATTTATTGTGTTGATGCCTTTCCATTCCAGTGTAGTTGTACCTATATATCCTGCAGAGACAGGCACCTTGACAGTTTCAGACTTGTCGAATATTTTGTCCATGTTGAGGTCAAGCCAAGCAAAGACATTTGCATTCTTAGCTAGTCGGTTTGTTATCTGTATATCCACCTTATAAACGGAGTCTTTCAGGTGTATAAACGGAGCGTCTGCTCCTGTTCCAAATGCATCGTCATGTTTGTCTGCACTAGCATCTGCACTATTTGTACCATTGGTTTCTGAGCTTACTTTACTACCTAGCATTAGGCTTGCAGTGCTGTCTGTTACATTGTATCCTACCAATTTATGTTTTGCTCCACTTGGCAGCATCGTTTGACCTATATAATCTGAAGGTAAGTCGCCATAATCAGCAAACACATTTAGAGATTTACTGTTGTTAATATAATCACAATCGCCTTGAGTGTTTACTCCTATGCCTTCTCCTTTGTCTACGATAACCACTGTTATAAGATCGCTACAACTTGCTATACTAGAATTTGGCACTATAACACTTGTTGTAGCGCTTGTGTTTTTGGCTACTGCTGGCAAGGCTCCGACATGAATCAGGTTGGCTGCTTCGGCTGTACCGCAGTAGAAAGCTACTGCTTGTGTACTTGCGGCAAAGTCTGTTGTCGTGCTATTGTTCTTGATGTTTAGGTTGAACTGTAGCCCATCTGTTGCAGACTCTATGCTTACATTCGCAAGCCCCATTTCTGCCCAATGATCAATTTTGACATGAACGGTGTCTGAGTATGCTTCGCCACAGGCTCCGCTGTTGACGAGTACTCGATAGTACATGTCTTGTGCTAAATAACCCGTTTCATAGGTGTTGTTGGTATTGACAATTTCGCTTGCGATGGTAGCAAAATTGTCAGTGCTACTTTCCCATCTTGTGATAGTTCCTACAAAATTGTCTAATCTTATATGAGCACTTGCATCTCCGCAAGTTGCTATTGTTGTGTCTTTTGCTGTTGTTGTATATCCGGGATACAGTTCTCCGGCATTCAGGCTTGGAAATACAATGATATCTACTTCGTTACTGTATAGCTCATTGCATTCGCCGCTCTTGACTTTTGCTTTAACTTTATAAGTTACAGGTTTAGTCGAATTGTTTGGTATTTCCCTTGCAGGAATATCGAATGGGCTTGTAGTTCTTGTAGATGTGATATCAAGCCATGCACCATCTTTGTATATTTGCAGCATTACAGTTCCTACATAGTCATTCAGTATTAAATTTGCTCCTTCACCGTTGCAGACAGAGACATTTGCGGGTTTTAGAGTCCCTGCAACTGTTTCCGGGTCGACTAATATACTTGCAATTTCGCTTGTGTCATTTTTTGAACATACGCCACTTTTAACAATTGCTCTAAATTGGTATTTTTTTTGTGAGGCTGATATATTCGCTATCAATTCTGCAGGAATTGTATAATCGTTAAGGTCTCCGATACCTGTTGTTACCTCTTTCCATATTAGGCCTCCTGGAGTAAGATATTCCCATTTTAATATCTCCTGTACATAATCTTTCAATACCAATTTAGAATTCTGCCCGGCACATACGGTGGTGTCGATAGGAGAGACTGTTCCTGCATTTGGACTTGGGTCGACCTTAATTGTTACCGTATTGGTTGTGGCCCTATCACAACCTTCAATAAAAACTTCAGCCTTAAACTGATACTCTATCTGTGTTGTGCCGTTGTTTACTAACTCTTCGGCAGGAATTTCAAAGTTTCCTTCATCCGAAGTATTGCTGTGTACTTTAGTCCAATTTGTACCTCCATTACTAGACTTGTACCAATCGAGGTCTCCTGCCGAGCCGACATAACCCAACGAGTCGCCGGAGCCTGCGCATATAACCCTGTCTTTTACAGATATTGCTCCTGATATATCACCTATCGTTATGAAGTGGTCTTCTACCTCGCCATCGTAAAGCATGCCTCCGGTATAGCTTGCGGTTAGTTTGGGGTCTGTACTGATTCTTAGACGTACTGCTACTTTTGATGCTGTTACAGTGTCATTAAGTAGTGGTGTTGAAGGGCTGCCGGAGTTCCATCTTATGCTTACATAGCCATGATGATCTATTGGAACTGTTGCAACTGCTGCCTCACTTTCTTCAAATATTTTGTTGTTGTTGAAGTCAATCCATGCTATGAGTTTTGCTTCTTTCTCTGTAAAGTTTTCGACATAAGGATTACCCGAATACTTGCTTCCTAGCTTACAGATATTGTATATATAGGTCTTGTAGGCAGCATCGTTGTCGGCGGTAACTGTTTCATCAGCATCTGTTTCTACATATACAGCCCTTCCAAGTGTCAACTCGCCGTTTACACTGCCCTCCTTAGAACCTTTTACAAGGTGATATGGACCACCATCAATATATTTGGTTATGTATGGAGCCGGTAGGTTTCCGTAATCTGCCCATAGCTCATATCTGACTCTGTGGTCTTCCACTTCTCCGTTTATAGAGGCATTGGTTGATATAGATACTTCGTTCTTTACTGTACCGATACGTAGTCTGTTGTATAATGTGTCGACCTGCTTGTATAGTAGGTTGTTGAGGTCTGTTATTTCGTGTGTTAGGGGGCAATCCTCTGTTGTTGTTGTGCCAATGATAGTTGTTCCTGCCCGATTCGCGTCAGTAAGGTTTCCGTCTTTGTCGTTGTCAATCCATGAATATATATAACCTAGGCTTGTAGTTTCGTTTGTAGCTTTTAGATTTAGAGTGTATGAGTATCCGTCGGTCGTTGCCGAGAATATATTGCTGCCGGTCATGCCGTATGCATCCTCGTCGTCGTTGTCGTTGTTGTCATCGCCATCGGCATTAATACTTGACTGCCCATCTCCTTCCTTGTCGGGTGAGACTGTACCAAAGTATAGGTTTTTTTGTGGTTGGCTGTGGAAAGCACCGCTGTCAGCGGCAGTTGTTCTATAGTTGCCTTCTTCTGTGCCACTGCCTGAGTCCGGTAAGTCTCCTCCATCGCAGAATGCATGAAGTTTGATGTCGTCTATTGCCAATCTATTGCTAGCCTGACTTCCTTTGCCACTGATTACAAGCTGTATGGCACTAAGGTCATTGGAAGAAAATGTAAAACTTAGCTCCTGCCAGTCGTTGCCGACAGCTGTAGTGCCGGATTTCACGCTGTTGCCGAATTCATCTAATATTGCGTATAATACATCTATGGTTTGATCAGCAGAGGAAGACTTTGAGTAGAAACTTAGTTCATATCGGGTATTTGGGTCAATATCTATCCTGCTGATTCTATAAAACTCTAGATTGGTTGTACCTAGTCCTACTAGCAAAGCTCTGCCGTCTGTGTCGTTTTCTGTGTGGTCTTCTTCTAAACTTGATATTGCATATTCTGTGTTGCCGATATCGCTTGCTGAGCCGGGTTCAAAGGTGAACGGAGTAGTAACCGGAGCTAGCATTTCAATTGATTCGGCGCCAAGTTCGTCTGAGGCGTATCCGAAATTCTCGACAAATGGTTTGCCTCCACACCTTGCATCCCATGGCTTGAATGGTAATATCATTACTCGGTAATCTTCTACCTCGCCCGAACCGGTAATACCGGTTGCTGATGTTAGGCTGTCTTGTGCAATGCGCACTCTCATGTAGGAGTATGCAGTGTCAAGGATGAGGTCCGGATTGTCAAATCCTCTTTTCCACAACAGCTTTACGGCTTGTGGGTCGCCGCTATTTTCTATTTTTGTGTATGTATATTCATCATCGTCAAAATCTCCATCCATGTTCCAATCGAACCATGCCTGGATGTACGCCTCGTCATAAATGCTGTTTGTTGCCGATACGTATGCCGAGTAGGACTTTGCTATTTTTGAAATGGGCGATAAAGAGTATATTGCATCTTCATCTTCCCCGTCTCCATTTGAGCCGTTGTTGTCTGCTCCTGATGCTACTGCGTGTCCGTCGCTGTCAAAATCTATGGTAGAACCTAACTGCAATCCTTCTTGGTAGATGTGAGCGGCAGAGCCCTCTCCGTTTGTGCCGTAGCTAATTGGTGCATCGCCATTGTCAACCTGAAATTCTATTTCCAGCTTGTTGTTGTCGATATTACAATCTCTTTGTATATCGACACCGACGCCTTTGCCCTTGTCGCCTGCAACGATTATGATTTTACTGTTGAAGCATGTAATATCTGTGGTTTTGACACTGAATGTGTACTCAATTTCGGTTGGCGTAGCATCGTCGACGGCCTCGTTGATGTCGGGTAGACTGTCTACCCAAAACAAGTTGCTTTTGTCCACAGTGCCACAGTAGAAAGCCACAGCTGAGTCGGATGCTAAGAAATTGACATCTGTACTATTATTTCTGATAACAAGAGTAATGTCCATGCTGTCTAATCGCCCCATTTTCTTGAGACTTACCATTTCTAAGTCTACGGCAACTCTTGATGGCAAACCTTGGGTGTTCAGCCTGGTTTGTTGTTGCAGGTAGTTGTTAAATGGGCGCACATCATCATCGGTGTTTAAAATACCATCTTCGCCTGAGAAAGTTGCTGTCGAAGGCATTAGGAATACCGGAACGGTGAGGTCTTCGTTTATCATCAGCGGGTTTGCTGCAAATTGGTTCCATACGCTTCGTGCCGGAGCCCAGCTACCACCTGTGGTAGACGAAAATACCTCAACTGTTGGTTTGCTGTCTTTTGTGCTGGTTACAATGATTTCTGCAATACCGTCGCCATTCACATCGGCTACGGTTGGGTGTTCTTCTGAGGTTTCTGCTGGGCAGTCTATCTGGCTATGAATAGAGCCATCTTCTCCATTAATAATGTAGAGGCAGTCCTGGTCTTGATACACCAATTCGGCTTTTCCATCTTGGTTGAAGTCGAATAGTATTCCGCAAGTATATCCCGATGGATCAGTGGTAGTCAAACTCCACAATTCTTCTATCTCTTTAGTATCTTTATTGTAAGTATAGGCATAAAGTTTATTGCTGCCGCTTAAAATGATATCAGGCTTGTCATCTCCATTAATATCTCCGATAATAGGGACTGAAGGTGGAGCAGTACCCGCATCGGGCGAATTTGTGTGTATGATTTTTTCGGTTATCGGGTCCCATATATAAAAAGAAGCTGTAGATCCGCTTTTGTAGCTGACAACAATATCTAACTGGTCGTCGCCATTGAAGTCGGCAACTGCTGTTGGTCCGTCTGCAATGGTGCGTGTATTTCCTTCGATGTCTTCGCCGGAGCAATTAGACCAGTTGCTAAATGTATTTCCATTCTCTCCGTCCGGATTTGTTATCGATACTTTGTATACCGACTTGCCTGCAGCCATTCCAGGATAGCCGTCGCCATCTAAGTCTTGCACGACCAAATAGCTGGTTTTTTTGCTAGAAAACCCCATGTCGGTGCCATACTCCGGCAAATAGTCTCCGTCTAGCAACAAGTCCAACGTTTTGGCATTGTACACATCATCCATTATTGTTACTTCTGCCGTGCCGTCTCCGTTGGCATCGACAATCCTAGGCTGTCCTGTAAATTTTTCGGTTGTATTTGGGTTATATTGTACCATATTTTCAGCTTCGTACTTCTTCTCTGTTTCATTGAATCCGTACTTTATCAGTGCTCTTTTATATGGATTGTCGGCAGTCTCGGATGTTGCCAAGAATATAGCAGCATAATCATCTCCGTCGACCTTGGCAAAGGTAAATGGTGTAGAAATATCTTTAAATAAAGGAGTTACGAGCTTTTGTTGTAGGGACATAGTGTTACCGCTCATTTCGAATATTAGAATAGACTTAGAGTCTTTTCCTGTAACTAATATTTCAACCTTTCCGTCGTTGTCAATGTCGCCTGTCAGAGCAGTAGCCTTTGGAGAAACCTGTTCGTCGGTACCGCTACTAGAGATTTTCTTTATTTTCCAACTAAATTCTTCGGGTTGTCCTGACACAGTGCATTTGTCGTCGGTAAGGTTGTCAGGCACTTCGCTGACACCAATGTACAACACAGCAGAGCTTTCGCATCCGCCTTTATTTCTAATTGTATATTTGATACTGTCTAATCCAAAAGAAGTGGCATTGGGCGAATAAACAATCTTGTTGTCTTTTATTTCTGCACTTCCATGTTTGCCATAGTTTCCTGTAGCTTGTATGCTAATAATGGTATTATTGTCGGGAAACACGTCATTGTCCAATACCGAGAAAATCTTTGAGTGTCCAAGGTGTCCTAATATTGTTCCGTGGTCGTCCTTTGCAAGTGGTATATAAAGATATAAGGTAACATTAACACCTGTCTCGGCGGGTATTTCTGTAATCTTTGTGCTTGAGTCGCATGGAGTGGTTACCCAAAAGGCATCTTCGTACTTATCTGTAATGTCGGGTAGAGTCAGCGCTGTTCCAATATCGCTAGTGGTGCGCCCCTGAATTATGCCATACAAAGGGTGGTCTTTGTCATCATTAATAACAAAACCGTTCCCCTCACCTTCGTAATTATATGGGTCGGTATATGTAATTTTTATTTCCTGGATAATCGGAAGTCGGAATACGGAGTAGTCTGCTGTGCCTACACCTGCTACAGTTACCTTGTTAATTTCATTGTTTGTACTGCCAACAGTGTACCAAGGTGTGTTTTCTTCGCTTTGAGGGAGTGTTATAATTAATGGTGGTATGCCTTCCTCATTCTTCGTCCTTTGAAATGCCTCCTTGTTTATGTATTGGATTTTAGTGTCTTCTGGGAATATTACCTCCAGTAGCCTGTTATAGCCAAGAAATGCACTTGAAGTAATTTCAATTAGAGATGATGGGATTTTAATCACCTTTGTCCTGGGGACGTATGCCATAGCCCAAGGTCCTAAGGACTTTATGCTTAGTCCCGTCATGTCTAAAGTGTCACCTAGTATGTTGGCTGTTATAGCGTTTGGTGCAATATAGTTTACAGAATTTGGTAGTTTCCCTATATAGCCTCGTATATAATCTGCTCCTCCTTTGCCGATATTCGACAAACCGGCTTCGAGGATTGCTTCTAGCTTGGAGTCTCCTGCAAATTCGATGGAGTCAGCACTTGCACCATAAAAAGCAAAAGTTCCTATTGTGTCAATGGTTGTGCCACCAATTTCTGCGGGTATTATTATGTGTTTCCAAAGACCGTAGTATGCAACAATTTTACCTCCGACCATCTCGACGTCGTTTGCGTCTAGTGTGTGTGGTTCAGTTTCATCTCTGGAGTATTTTAGGGTATTGGCTATCTTGCGGTAGTAATATCCCTCGACAGGAACAGCTAAATTACCCGGTCCGACAAAACCCCATTGAGGGTGGTACCAACTGTAACCATCGGGAAGCTCAGGCCTTGCGCTGTCCTTAATCGCTGCATTATTATCCATTATTATAAGGCGCAAGTTTTCTTTCTTATATTTGCTGATTGCGGCTCCTGTTTGTTCTTCACCCTTAGTATAAGTGTATGCAGGCAAAACTGAAAGATTATTATCCTCAGGAATTTCATAAGTATTATTTCCGCTTAGGTAAAACGCAGCATTCCCCATATTTATAAGGCTCTTGGGTAATTTTATTTTCTTTTCTGCTAATTTCTCGCAGAAGGCAAAACAGTCGCGCCCAATGTATTTAATACCTTCTTCTAAAATAAGCTCCTCTAAAGAAGAATTTTCGGTAAAAGCGTTAGTAGAAATCTCGATGACAGTTCCGGGAATTCTTACACTTGTAAACTTATTTTTTTTAAAGAACGATGGAGGTATTACCGTCATCGTCGAAGGAATGGTTATAGAAGTCAGCCCGCAATTTTCAAAAACTCCGACTCCGTATTCAATCTTACGTTCGGGCAATACAACGGATGTTAGTTCCGGGTTGTCTGCAAATGCTCCTGCATATACTATTTCTAGCGAAGTAGGAGGGGTACCAATAGACTTTAACCCTTTGCCTGCAAATGCAGCATATCCGATTGCGCTTACAGTAACACCCCCGATAGATGTAGGAATCTTTATATGTGCATAAGACGATTTGTAGTTTACAATTGTATTTCCTTTCATTAATACATCAGAGTAAATCAGAGTATGAGGATTGTCTTCGGTGCTGGTGTCTTGCGCTATTGCAACATTTGTTAGAAACGCTACAAAAGGTATTAATAGTGAGAAAAAGAGAAAATTTTTTTTCATGCCTTTGTTCTATTCGGCTCAGTAGACAATCTAATGACGCCGATAATCTTTAATAAATATTATCATCATCACCATTATTCCCTTAATAAATCAAGGGTATAATGGTGATGATAGACCCTTGCTTTTTACACATACACAATTTAGTCAATGTCCACATTGACTAAATATGATGCAAAAATAATGCAATTTTTGTAAAATAGAAGATGATTCAGACGTTTTTTTTTGTGTGTTAAATCCGTTGAAAGAACGGAAGCCGCCCTCATGCTTGGGGCGGCTTCCGTTTGTAGTAATTTTAAGAGTCAGATGAACACTCTATTTTTGTGCGTTTATCTCATTTATTTTTGCACCGTAAGATGTTGATGACATGGAATATGTTACTTGCATCTTAAAATAACGACATGATATTGGAACATAGAAGTTTATGCCGAATTCTTTGTCGATGTTGTAGTAACTACCGTAGGTGTATGTCCCAGCGCTTCCATAGTCGCTCCAGTTTTTACCGTCCTGACTGGTATATATCTGAAAATTACTGGGAGCTCCTTGATATCTGGCATTTTTAAAACGGTATGACAAGCCTTTTAAATCCTGTTTTTGCCCCATGTCCACTATGATTGAGCTTTTTGTGTTTTTTGTGCCTTCCCAATACGTGTCAGCATCTCCGTCTATTATATTTGTAACGGGGAATGTGCTCGCATTCTCCATGTCGTCGCTTGTAATTTTCCAGCCCGAGCGGTCTAGCTTTGTGCCTGATACAGAGACATCAGAGTTGTTGATGTTATCTATTGATATGTTAAATTTA